>JBNGDW010000019.1:0-22426 GCA_049975325.1 Cloacimonadia bacterium
GACATGGGAAAGATAGTTCTGGGCGGCTTGCCTTTTGGTTTTATCATTTTCAAGTGGTTGCATCATACTTTGGCTAACATCCATGGCAATTGCTGTAACGGGAGGTTGGGTTCTTTTTCGGGTGAAATGCAAACTCGGGTTTGTTATAAGGAGCAGAACGAGAAAAATAAAGAGAAAACGCGTAATACCAAGCAGCCATTTCCACTTAGTGGAAAGAGGTGGATTAGTCCTACGGTAATAAAAAAATACAGCTACAGCGGATATAAGAGCAAGGATAATCAGCATTATTTAGTTCTTTTGTGTAGCTTTTGGAGCAGATTTTTTGCAGCGTCCTGTTCGGCAGTTTTTTTTGACTTCCCCTTTCCTTTAGCTTTATACAAATTATCTATATTAACTTCAACATAAAATTTTTTACTGTGGTCAGGACCGGTCTCTCGAATCACAGCATACTCCGGAATATTCCCATTTTTTGCCTGTGCCCATTCCTGTAACTGACTTTTAAAGTTCTGAAATTGTTCGTCTCTTAGATCATTTTCCAAATTAGCAAGAAGTAGGTTGGTCACTATAAATTGTGTTTGTAAGAATGAACTATCGAGATAGATTGCTGCTATGAGTGATTCCAGAGCATCGGCATTTATAGAAACTCCATTCTCTATTTTCAGTTTTGTTTCTGTGTTATGTACCAGGATATATTGATTTAAGCCTAATTCTTGCGCTTTTTGATAAAGAAAATTTTTACTTACAATTTTTGCTTTAAGCTTTGATAAACTGCCCTCATCCTTTTCAGGAAATTTACGATAAAGAAATTCACTAACAATCAGGTTAAGCACAGAGTCACCCAGAAATTCCATTCTTTCGGAGGCAACAGGGGCAAGCAACTGTTCAGGAAACAATGAGCGATGTCTTAAGGCGTCTTTCAAGAGCTCTTTGTTCTTAAAGGTATAATTTATTTTTGTTTCTAGTTTAGATAGTGATTGCTCCCATTTTTTGAGGCGTTTTTCATCAGCTGCGAAATCAATAGGAGACAGTTCATTCTTCTTCATATTTTTTGAAAATTAACACAGCATTATGACCTCCGAATCCGAATGAATTAGTCATTGCGTACTGGATATCGAGAGGGATAGTCTCCCCTGGGGTATAATCCAGATCACATTCTGGATCCGGATGAGTTAAGTTTATAGTAGGATGTATTTTTTGTTCTTGAATAGATTTTACGGTGACCAGAGACTCCAGAGCACCTGTGGCACCAAGGCTATGACCAAGCATTGATTTTGTTGAGTTAATCTTAATTTTATATGCATAGTCACCAAATACAGTTTTGATTGCCTTTGTTTCAGACTTATCATTTAGAGGGGTTGAGGTGCCATGAGCATTAAGATATTGGATATCAGCGGGAGAAATATTTGCGTTCTTGATAGCATTATTCATAGCACGTGTACCGCCTTCAGCATCTGGAGGAGGCATTGTCATATGAAAAGCGTCAGATGTAGCACCATAACCAACGAGTTCTGCATATATTCTTGCACCTCGGTTGCGTGCAGACTCGTATTCTTCTAAAATCAATGTTGCTGCTCCCTCGGAGAGCACAAAACCGTCTCTTTCCTTATCGAATGGTCTACTGGCAGTTTCAGGAGAATCATTTCTTTTAGAAAGGGCTTTCATTATAGAAAATCCAGCGAGTGTCAGTGGTGTAATCGCAGCCTCTGTTCCACAGGCAATCACTGCATCTACAGCGCCAAATTTTATGGCACGGTATGCTTCGCCGATTGCATTGGCACTTGAGGCACAGGCTGATACAACATTAAAATTCACTCCCTTTGCCTTAAAATATATAGCAAGCTGTCCGGCGCCCATATTTGAAATCATCATAGGAATGAAAAACGGGCTTATTTTTCGTGGTCCTTGCTTAAGAAATACTTCAGTCTGCTTTTCGAAGGTTTGCATCCCACCTATTCCTGTTCCTGTAATAATACCGAGTTTTTCGGGATACTTGGGATTTAATTTCGAATCTTGCATTGCTTGAATCGATGCTGCAAGAGCATAATGAACATAAGGGTCCATTCGCCTTGCTTCTTTTTTAGAAATATAATCTAAAATATTAAAATTTCTTATCTGTCCAGCTATTTTCGATGCAATATCAGTTGTGTCAAAGCTTTCAACTCGGCTAATCCCAGATTTTCCTTCACACAATCCGAGCCAGGTTTCTTCAACATTATTTGCCAAAGGGGTGATTGCTCCAAGCCCTGTAACAACTACCCTTCTTTTTTCCATAGGTAATATCCTTTCCAATTATAAAGAGTACCACTCCACCCTCTTTTGGATATAATGGTTTTCCCGACTAAAAGTTGGATAGCAAAGAGAGTGGAGTAATTTTAGATTACTATTTTAATTTTTCTTCTAAATAATCAATTGCTTTGCCCACAGTGGTGAGCTTTTCTGCATCTTCATCAGGAATTTCAATATCGAACTCTTCTTCAAATTGCATAACGAGTTCAACAGTATCGAGAGAATCAGCTCCAAGGTCATCAATAAAAGAAGCGGATTCTGTTACTTCATCTTCACTTACATTTAGCTGGGATACGATTATTTCTTTGACTTTTTCTTGAATCTCTTTTCTGTCCATTTTATCTCCCTTTTCCAATTTTGCCCGCCTGCTGAGATCGTTTTTTATTTCAAGCGGGATTGGGTTATTTTTTTATATCATTCCACCATCAATCACGATAGTTTGTCCAGTAATATAGTTTGCCTCCTCACTGCAAAGGAAGCATGCCAATTTTGCCACATCATCTGGTGTACCGAAGCGTTTCAACGGAATCTTTGCCAGATACTCATCAACAACCTCTTGTGAGAGCATATCTGTCATTGCTGTTTTAATAAATCCAGGGGCAATCGCATTTACATTGATATTTCGAGATGCTAACTCCTTCGCAACTGACTTTGTAAAGGCAATAATGCCAGCTTTTGCTGCAGCATAATTTGATTGCCCAGCATTGCCAATAATTCCTATAACTGAAGCGATATTCAGGATCTTTCCCTTTCTTTGACGCATCATAACTTTTGATACTTTTTGTGTACATAAGAATGTGCCTGTCAAGTTTACTCTAAGCACAGCCTCCCAATCCGCGAGACTCATTCGCATCAGTAATTTGTCTCTTGTGATACCAGCATTATTTACCAGAATGTCAATTGTCTGAAATTGCTCTTTTGCTTGTTTAACAAGCTCTTCAACTTGCGATTCCTGGGTTACATCACATCTGACGCCAAACACATTTCTGTTTATAGTCTTTATCTCTGCAACTGCGTCATCGATCTTCTCCTGATCCAGATCCACGACTACAATATTTGCGCCTCTTCTCACAAACTCATTTGCGATAGCCTTTCCAATTCCTTGTGCACTCCCTGTAACTATTGCTGTCTTCTCTGAAAAATTTTCCATCATCTCCCCTATCGTTTATTCTGGATAAATCTCATTTATTACTTTCTGAACATCTTCAATCTTATCAATATTATATCTTTTTGCGCTTCTATCAATTGCCCTAATCATGCCAGAAATAACTTTACCTGGACCAAATTCGATAAATGTATCCACGCCATGCTTGAGCATACATTCTACACTTTCAACCCACAGGACTGGTGAGATTATCTGTTTTTCCAGATTCTTTTTGATATCTTCGGGTGTGATCTCCGGCAGAGCAGTAAGATTAGATATGACAGGCACCTCGGGAGGTTTAAATTGAATTTTTTCAAGTTCAGTGCGCATCCATTCTGCAGACTTCTGAATAAGAGGTGAATGAAAAGCACCACCTACCACAAGTTCTACAGCCCGTTTTGCGCCTGCTTTTTTACATTCCTCTATCGCTATTGATACCGCATCCGCTTCTCCACTTATAACCGTTTGAGAGGGGGTATTGAAATTTGCGGCAATAACAGTTCCATCTATACTGTTACAAATTTCTACAACCTTCTCTTTCCCAATCCCCAAGATAGCAGCCATTTTATATGGAATTCCTTCGCCTGCTTTTACCATAAACTTTCCTCGTTTATGAACAAGCAGGATCGCATCCTCCAATTGCAGGCTATTGCTGGCAACAAGAGCAGTAAATTCTCCTAATGAATGCCCTGCTACAAAAGTAGGTGTTATATCACAGTTCTTGCGAAAATGAGTAAGTGCTAGAAAACTGTGCAGAAGAATAGCAGGTTGCGTATTATATGTTTGCTTTAATTCATCTTCTGGGCCTTCAAACATAATAGTTTTCAGGTCGTAGCCTAATTTTTCATTAGCAATATCAAAGTAGGCTCTATATTCAGGAATATCGTAGAATTCCCTTGCCATGCCGACATATTGGGCTCCCTGGCCTGGAAAAACAAAAGCAATATTTTTTTTGTCAGATTTAATCATTTGCAAATAAATACCTTATTTACATTTCGCTTTAATATCGCAGCAGGGCACTGCCCCAGGTAAATCCAGCACCAAAAGCATCTAATAGTACGAGATCTCCTCTTCGGATTTTTCCTTCTTCCACTGCTTCTGCAAAAGCTATTGGGATACTTGCTGCTGAAGTGTTTCCATATTTTTCTATATTAACAATCACCTTACTTTTGGGCAGCTTAATGCGTTTTGCAGTGGCTTCGATGATTCTAATATTAGCCTGGTGCGGAATAAACCAATCAAGGTCATCGGAAGTTAATCCGTTACATCGTAGTATAGTAACTGCTGCATCTCCCATAGCCTTCACTGCTGCTTTAAAAATCTTATTACCTTCCATATGCACTGTATGCAGTTTATTGTTCACAGTTTCTTCTGTGGCAGGATATCTAGAGCCACCAGCGGGCAGTCGCAACAAATCTCCATATCTCCCATCCGCAGCTAGATAGGCATCGATAATATCTGACAGATCACTTCTTTTTGCCTGTGTCATAATAGCAGCACCCGCTCCATCCCCAAATAGCACACAGGTACTTCGGTCTTCCCAGTTTAATATCTTGGACAAGGTCTCCACTCCAACGATCAAGACATTTTTGGCAAAGTTATTTTCAATGAACTGCTTTGCTATTGTCATTGCATAAATAAAGCCTGTGCATCCAGCAGAAACATCAAATGCAGGTATATTGTGAATGCCTAATCGTTTCTGCAAGATACAGGCAGTTGATGGAAAATTGTGATCCGGTGTCACCGTGCCAACGATTATCATGTCTATATCTTTAGGTTTTATAGAAACTTTTTCCAAGAGCTTTTTAACTGCTTGATAGGCAGTATCTGAGGAAGCAGTATCTTTATCAACAATCCTTCTTTCTACCATGCCGGTACGCGTTCGAATCCATTCATCGGAAGTATCAACCATCTTTTCCAGGTCTGCGTTAGTAAGTATCTTCTCTGGCACAGCCATACTGATACCAGCAAACTTTACTTTTAGTTTAGCCACTTTTATTCTCCCGTAATTCTGAAGGTATAGCGGAATAATATTCCTTAATATGACCCAAAAATCCAGACTGTTTTGAAAAACTAGCAAATTTTATAGCATTAGCGATAGCCTTTGCATTTGAGCGACCGTGGGCAATAATTGTAATCTCGTTTATTCCGAGCAAAAATCCCCCCCCATACTCGGTGTAGTCCAATTTGCGTTTAATATGGTGGTAGGCGGGATATGAAAGCAAGGCACCAATTTTTGCAATCCAATCATCATTAAACTCCTTTTTTAATATTTCATAAAGAGAAAAGGCAACGCCTTCAATGGTTTTCAGCATAATGTTTCCAATAAAGCCGTCACAAACTATGACATCAGCAGTATTTTTTAGCAAATCGGTGCCTTCTACGTTACCGATAAAGTTAATATTATCCATACTCGCCAGGCGTTTATGTGCCTCAATTGTCAACTGATTACCTTTTTTGCTTTCGCTTCCGATATTAATAAGAGCCACACGAGGGATATTGCGCTTGAGAAAATATGATACATAAATACTGCCCATCTCTGCAAACTGGACCAGATTATTCGCTTCACAATCGACATTTGCTCCTACATCAAGCAATATGGATGGTTCAGTAATTGAAGGTAGAGAAATTGCTAAGGCAGGCCTATCCACACCGGGAATTCTGCCAAAGTGGAGAAGGGCACTTGCCATTACTGCTCCTGTGGAGCCGGCGCTTACCAGGGCATCAGCCTCATGAGTTTTGACCAAATCCACCGCACGCAAAAGAGAACTGTCTTTTTTCGTTCTAAGTTCTAAAACTGGCTTCTCTGTTGGGTCTATTTTCTGCTCAGCGTTTACAACCTCAATAGAGCCTTTCGGGAAAAAGAACCTTTCAAGTTCTTTGTTTAAAATATCTGCTTTGCCAACAAGGTATACCTTTGAGCAGTACCTTTCATTTACGGCATAGACAGTACCCTCTATTTCAGGTAAGGGGGATCGATCGCTACCGAATGCGTCCACTGCAATTTTCATATTCTGATAAAATTATTCTGATACTGAAATGATTTTTTTCCCTCTATAAAAGCCACAATGTGGACAGACAAAGTGAGGCCTCATTTCCTCACCACAATTAGGGCATTTTATTACAGCATCAGATTTTGCTTTCCAATGGGTTTTTCGTGAACGAGATTTTGCTTTTGCTGTCTTCTTTTTCGGAACAGCCATTTATATCCTCCGTAAAATTTTAGGTATTATTTTTATAGTATAAAACAAAATGGCATATAGGAGAAAAAAATATTTTGCTGTCAAGTAATTCGGCTTACATCTCAGGAGTGGAATATACGCAACTACAAAAGCTATTGGTATTTGCCAATAATCCGTGAAGGTGTGTGGATAGACTCTTTTTTTATAGTATAGGCAGCCTTTATGCGCTTGGCAGCTTCTTCAGCATCTCCTTTATTATAGAAAAGCTTTGCCAATATACTATCTTTGTCTACATATTCACCAATCTTTTTATATTGTTTCAATCCAGCTTGAGGATCAATTTTATCAGTAATATTATTCCTCCCTGCTGCAATCCCTATCAGAGACCAGCCAACTTCTCGGGCATTGATTGCATGTATATAGCCAGTTGTGTCTGCTTTTATTGAAATAGTATATTTGGGCGAACCAAACCGGGAGTAATCCTCAACAACATTGGGCTCCCCGCCTTGCAATTCAATAAAACGCTTAAATCTCTGAAGAGCCCTGCCTGATTCTATAGCATCGTCAATAATGCTCTCAGCCTCCTTAGGGCTATTGGCAATACCAGCCATATGAAGCATTTCCTCAAGGAGGGCATAAGTAACCTGTTTGAGGTCTGGGGTGCTTCTTCCTTTAAGAAACTCAATTGCTTCTATGACTTCCAGACTATTCCCTACGAATGTTCCAAGTGGTGAGTTCATATCAGTAAAAACGACGGAGACATCTTTGCTGAAGTGCCTTCCAACCCTCACGAGCGAACTGGCAAGCTTTTTGGCATCTTCAAGCGTTTCAATAAAAGCTCCTTCCCCCACCTTGAGGTCGACTACAAGGCCATCAATTCCCTCAGCAACTTTTTTACTTATTATGCTTGCAACAATAAGAGGGATACTCTCTACAGTGGCCGTTGCATCTCGAAGAGCATAGATTCGCTTATCTGCTGGCACGAGTTCATTGGATTGGGCAATTATAGAGAATAAATTTCTCAGCACTATATTTCTGAATTCCTCGAGAGGAATCTCGGTTTTAAAACCAGGTATGGATTCCAATTTGTCAATAGTTCCGCCAGTATGCCCGAGAGAGCGCCCGGATATCATCGGGACATAAATCCCACATTCAGCAGCAATTGGAGCAAGCATCAAAGAAATTTTATCTCCAACCCCTCCAGTACTGTGTTTATCTATAATATGGCCATCCACATTGGGAAATTCTATTACTTTGCCAGAAGCAATAAATTCCTCTGTAAGCCAAAATGTTTCGTCTTCATCCATACCATTAAGGACTATTGCCATAAGCATGGCAGACATTTGATATTCTGTTACATTACCAATAAGATATTCCTTTAGAAAAAAGTGAATCTCTTCTCTTGTTAATCTATGTTTATCTCTCTTCTTAGCAATAATCTCTTTGGGATTCATAATAAAAGTGATCCTATTTTTGGCTGTTAATTAACTCTCTATAACGAATTGAATCTCATTGTCCCTGAAGTACATATACAGCGTTTCCCCTTTTTGTGCATTGACTTTTTCAAAAAAAATATAGCCACTTTCTTGTGCCCCTGCACGCACCACGGCAAATTGGAAGGCTTTTAGCTGAATGTTTCTGATCCCCTTTATCCTCTGTTCAAGTTCATCCTTTAACCTTTTTCTTGCTTCTTCATCAAATTCGAAAAAATAATCTAAATTATCATAGTAGAAATCACCCCCGTACATAATATCTACAACTTGCTCGCTATCAAAGGCTCTGTACTGTTCTCCATTTTTATCGATAAGTACCCAATCTTCTTTTTTAATCTGGACGGGTTGACTTGTTTTGTTCCTAAACACGATATAAAATACCGAGAAATAATTTTCGAGATCGAAGGGCTCATCATTCCAATGTTGTGCTTGAACAGCAAGATCAAATTCTTTTTCACTTATTATGGCAAAGTCCTCACGCACATTTACTTGTGTGGTTTTTACTGGCACCATCTTCGGCGAGCAGGAAGAAAGAATTGTAATTAATCCCAAAAAGCAAGATACAGAAACATTCTTTATCATATTAATTTTCCCCACCTTCTATCAATTTTCTTCTTCGAGAAGAGGGGGTTCTGACTCATGTCTGATTTTTGCCACACCGGATACTTTATCCCCTTCAGCGAGAGTGATCAACCTGACTCCTTGGGTATTTCTACTAATAACAGGGATATTTTTAATATATTGGCGAATCACCTTGCCCGAACTTGTAATGATAAGGAGGTCTTCATCATCCACTACTTCTTGTATACTTACAAGATAGCCGTTTCGTTCCGTAGTTTTTATGGCGATTACCCCCTTACTTCCTCTTTGGGTAAGCCGATAGTCAGAAATGGGTGTTCGTTTGCCATATCCATTTTCAGTTACTGCAAGCAATGTACCATTTCTTTTAACTACGACCATATCAATTACCTCATCATTTTCCCGAAGAGTGATACCGCGAACCCCGTAGGTATTTCTGCCTTGTGCTCTCACTTGTTCGGATTGAAATCTGTTTGCATAGCCAAGCTTTGTGGCAAGGATGATTTCATCGTTACTATCAGTGAGCTGTGCATCCAGAAGCTCATCATCTTCTGATATTTTTATAGCGATTATTCCACTTACACGAGGATGACTAAATGCAGCCAGTTCTGTCTTTTTGATCATTCCCTTTTTGGTTGACATAATCACATATCTATTCTTCCTATGGGAAGCGTGTTCCAGAAATCTTTTCACTATAGCGAAAGTGACAATTTTTTCATCTTTTTCGAGCTGGAGAAGATTCACAATCGGCTGTCCACGAGAGGTTCTTCCCGCTCTGGGGATTTCAAAGACACGCAACCAATAGCACTTGCCCTTGTTTGTAAAGAACAGGATATAGCTATGAGTAGAGGCAACAAATAGATTAGTTACAAAATCATCATCCTTGAGAGAAATCCCGGAAAGTCCTTTTCCCCCTCTACCTTGCTGGCGATAAATATTTACAGGAAGTCGTTTTATATATCCTGAATACGAAATAGTCACTACCATATCTTCTTCTGCAATAAGGTCTTCCATCTTTACTTCCTTTACATCTTCAATAATGCGGGTGCGACGTGGATCAGCAAATTTTTCTTTGATCTCGAGAAATTCTTGCTTAAGGATTTCCAGGCGGAGATCACGATTATCTATTACATTTCTGTATTCTGATATTTTTTTGATTAATTCCAGATATTCCTCTTCTAATTTTTCTTTCTCAAGACCTGTTAACCTTTGCAATCTCATATCAAGGATAGCCTGAGCCTGGATTTCTGTAATTGCAAATCGGTCGATAAGATTCTGTTTTGCCTCATTAGGGCTCTTGGAAGACCGAATTATATTGATAACTTCATCAATATTGTCTAAAGCTACTTTCAGGCCTTCAAGGATATGGGCACGCTCTTCAGCCTTTTCGAGTTGGAACTTTGTGCGACGCAACACTACTTCATGTCTGTACTTAATATACTCATTCAGCATCTGTCGCATATTCAAGGTAGCAGGTATATTATTTAACAGTGTGAGATTGATTACACCATAGGTAGTTTGCAGATAAGAATATTTATACAAAGAACTGAGAAGCACTTTGGCATCTTCACCGCGTTTAACTTCTATAACAAGGCGGATGCCGTCGCGGTCAGACTCATCTCGAATATCAGAGATTGCAGGGAGTTTATTATTTTTAACGAGTGAAGCAATATTTTCGATTAATAGAGTTTTACTTAACTGAAATGGTAATTCAGTAATGATAATCTGCTCTCTCCCTTTATGAGTTTTCTCTATATTTGCCTTACCCCGGACGGTGAGTTTCCCCCGTCCAGTTGTAAAATAGTCTATGATGCCTTGTTTCCCTAAAATAAAACCACCTGTTGGGAAATCTGGACCTTCTATATAATTCAAGAGTTCTTCAGATGTAAGGGAGGGATTATCGATAAGTGCGATAAGTCCATCTACAATCTCTCCCACATTATGGGGAGGGATATTCGTAGCCATACCAACTGCAATACCGCTACTGCCATTAGCAAGAATATTTGGGAACTTAGAAGGAAGCACTACCGGTTCTTGTTTGGTTTCATCGTAATTTGGGATGAAATCTACTGTGCCCATATTAATATCTTCAAGCATGCTAACAGCAGTATGTTGGAGTTGAGCTTCAGTATATCGCATGGCTGCAGGAGGATCCCCATCAATAGAACCAAAGTTTCCTTGCCCTTTAACTAAGGGATATCTCATATTCCATTCTTGTGCCATGCGAACAAGGGTGGGGTATACAATTTGTTCACCATGGGGATGATAGTTACCAGAAGTATCACCCGCAATTTTTGCACATTTTCGAAATCCTTTTCCTGGCACAAGATTGAGTTCATGCATTGTATAGATAATCCGACGTTGAGAAGGCTTAAGCCCATCGCGTAAATCTGGCAATGCCCGCGAAACAATTACACTCATTGAATACTTGAGATAAGACTCTTTCATCTCATCTTCAATATCCGTTTTAATCACTCTTCCTATTTCCTCTACCATAGAGTCTCCTCACATAAAATCTTATTGGAAATAAAAATAAGGTTAAACATCCAGATCTTGCACATATTTTGCATTCTCTATAATAAATTTTTTTCTCATTTCCACTTGCGAACCCATCAAAATTGTAAAAATACGGTCGGCCTCAACTGCGTCTTCTAATACGACCTGGACAAGGGTTCTTCTTTCTGGGTTAAGCGTTGTCTCCCATAATTGATCCGGGTTCATTTCTCCCAACCCTTTATAACGCTGAACTGAAATGCCTTTTCCTCCTAATTCTTGAATGTATCTATCGCGTTCTTCATCTGAAAAGGCATATTTAATTGCTTTACTTTTTTGAACCTTATATAGAGGAGGTTTGGCAATGAATATATGTCCATTTATTATCAGGTCTCGCATATATCGGAAGAAAAAAGTTAGCAACAAAGTAGCAATATGGGCACCGTCGACATCAGCATCTGCCATTATAATTATTTTGTAGTATCTCAGTTTAGAAAGATCAAATTCTTGACCTATACCAGCGCCAATAGCAGATATAACAGGTTCTAATTTATCATTGTTTAGTACACGGTCTAATCTTGCTTTTTCTACATTAAGCATTTTCCCCCATAGTGGAAGGATAGCTTGAAATCGTCGGTCTCTGCCCTGCTTTGCTGAGCCACCGGCAGAATCTCCCTCTACAAGAAACAATTCACATCTTTCGGGCTCTTTGGAGGAACAGTCTGCCAATTTTCCTGGCAAACTAGCATTTTCAAGCAGTCCTTTGCGTCTAGTAATTTCTTTTGCTTTCTGTGCGGCTAACCGAGATCTCGCCGCAATTAATGCTTTATTAAAAATCCTTTTCACCACAGCTGGATTTTCTGCAAAGAATTCCATTAGTTTTTCACCGACAATTGAATTAACAATGCCCTCAACATCTGTATTGACCAATTTGGTTTTTGTCTGCCCTTCAAACTGCGGATTGGGAAGTTTTACGCTTATGATGGCTGTCAATCCTTCTCTTATATCATCGCCACTTATATTTACTTTTTCATTCTTCAAGAGCTGATAATCCTTTATGTATTTATTAAAGGCACGAGTAAGCGCATATTTGAAGCCAGTAAGATGGGAACCTCCTTCAGTTGTATTAATATTATTTGCAAATGCAAAAATATCTGAGTGATATGAATCTGTATACTGGATAGCCGCTTCTACCTTGATGTCATCACGCTTGCCTGAGATATATATCGGGTCATCAAACAGGACTTCTTTACCCTCGTTGAGAAATTTTACATATGTGACAATCCCTCCATCATATTTAAAATGATGTTTTTTCTCTGTTCGTTCATCAATTATATTTATTTCCAGTCCAGGGTTGAGAAAAGCCAATTCTCTAAGCCGTTGCGCCAGGATATCAAATCTAAATTCAGTAACTTCAAAGATTTCATCATCTGGCAAAAAAGTGATTTCTGTCCCATGTTCCTTTCTTTTACCAATCATCTCTACTTCAGTTACTGCCTCTCCCCTTTCATATCGTTGACGATAAATTTTCCCATTTGCATAGACTTTAGCTTCAAGCCATTTAGAGAGGGCGTTAACAACCGAGACGCCAACTCCATGCAACCCACCTGCAACTTTATATGTTTTGTTATCAAATTTTCCGCCCGCATGGAGCATAGTCATAACCACCTGCAGAGCTGGAAGTTGTTGCTCCTGATGCATATCTACAGGAATCCCTCTTCCATTATCTCGCACTGTCACAGTTCCATCTTTATTGAGCACGACATCTATTCTATCACAAAAACCGCTCATCGCTTCATCAATACTATTATCAACAACTTCGAACACAAGATGGTGTAATCCTGTTGTCCCGGTTCCACCGATATACATAGAAGGTCTTTTACGGACTGCTTTGAGACCTTTTAAAACTTTAATAGTCTGTGCATCATATTTTGCTGTCATTTAATTCCTTGTAAGTTATAAAGTTTATTCTAAATTTTCTTCCGGATTATCGATTCCTTCTAAGAAAGTATCATAAATGCCTTTCTTATCACTTACCTTCGGGATTTCACCAAGGCTAACCACGAGAGTCACTGAAGAATTTTTGGGGATATCAACCCCAGCAACAGGTTGGCTATAAATTATTTTACCTTCTGATATTTCGTTAGAATAAGAGTAATTTACCTTTCCGAGTTTAAGACCTATATTTTGCAAACGAATTTTAGCCTCCTCTAACGAAAGGTTATCTAAAATGGGGACTTTCACCAATTCGGGTCCCTTACTGATGATAACATCTATGGTGTATCCTCGTTTGACAACGCTGTTGGGTGGAGGTGTCTGAGTAATAATGCTACCTTCAAGGAAATCATCACTGTTTCGTTCCCCTACTTTATCTATATATAATCCTACCTTGTAGAGGTTTTGCTGTGCATTTTCATAATCTTTGCCAATAAGGTCTGGGACAACTACTTCGTCTCTATGCCTGGTATAAAAGTGCATAAATGTTCGTGTTCCAAGATATCCAACGGTAAAGATTATGATAAGACTTATTATAGTATATAGCAATCTCTTAAAAACTTTCATGTGTATTTTTGCCCCTTACAAGCGATTCAGTTGCACCTTTTTATCTTTCGCAACCGTACCGCAAAGCCTCCATCTATGTTATGTTTAAATGGATAACTAACTACATAATTACCGTTAACCAAATTCTTGTCAACAAAATTTATCGGTTTTTCAACACAAAATTTAGGGTGATCAGCGAGAAATTTTTCAATCTGATTTTCATTCTCTTCATGGGTTAGTGTACAAGTGCTATAGACTAGCACCCCACCATCTTTTACCAAATCCGCCGCTTTATTTAGGAGTTTTTCTTGAAGAGGAAGTAGGCTCTTGAGCTTTTCTCGTGATTGTAAACGAATCTCAGGTTTTTTTTGCATAGAGCCCCAGCCTGTACAGGGCACATCCAACAATATTTTATCAAATTTGTATTTACTTTCCAGTTGAGAAGCATCTTTCGTTAAAACTTCTATGTTTGTATATCCCATCCTCTTGATATTGGAACGCAGCCTTTCTGCCCGCTTTGGATCAACATCATTGGCAACAATTTTCCCTTTATTATGCATAATTGAAGCAATAAAAGTGGATTTTCCTCCAGGAGCAGCACACATATCCAGCACAGTATCCCCTTCACAAACATCAAGTAGAATTACTGGCAAAGTACTGCTTTCATCCTGAATGTAATAACAACCTGATAAGAAAAGCGGGTCATTCATAAAATCGAAGTCATCAAAGATATGCAGCACCAGTGGATTAAATTTACCAATTTCAAAGCCTACGCCCTTTTGTTTAAGATGTTCTGCCATATCCTTAAACGAAATCTTATTCGGGTCGAACCTGATATGAAAAGAGGGGACTGAATTAAAATATTCACACATTTTTATGGTATTCTCTTCTCCATAATCTTTAAGCCATGTTTCAATCATATAGTCGGGAAAGGAATATTGTATGGATATACGCTGAATCAGATTATCACGCGGAAACTGGATTTTATACCCTTTACGAATAAACTCACGAAGCATCGCATTAAGAAAAGCGGAGAGCTTTTTGTTATAAAGCTGATTACAAATTTTCATAACCTCGTTTACTGCTGCATAATTCGGTACATGATCCAGAAAAATTATCTGAAAAAGCCCCAGACGGAGTAGATTTTTCATTTCTGGAGGGATATGTTCGAATTCTTTATGATGCATAAGAGATTTTATAATGAAGTCGAGATATATCTTTTGCTTTATTGTGCCCTTTGTCAAAGTATAAAAAAGACGCCAATCTCTACGAGAAAGTTTGCTCTCTGGCCGAATAGATGATAGTACGGTTGTAAGATTTTTATGCTTTATCAGCACCTCATTGAGGGTTCTAAAAGATAACTCGCGTGGGTTCATACTTTATACAACTGTTTTATAATAGTTTTTACAATCTCTTCAGATGAAATAGGTTTATGCGTGGATAAAAATTTTCTTATTTCCCTTTGTACAATGGTGTTACTATACCCTAAGGATAATAGCGCGCTTTCAGCGTCTGAAATCATTTTTCGCTCTTCTGGGGTTTTAGCATCTTTTATATGTACAGTTTCGCTAAGATATTCAAACTTATCCTTTAATTCTAAAATAATGCGCTCAGAATTCTTTTTCCCGATGCCAGGCAATGTGGCAAGCAAATCTACATCTTGATTTAATACAGCCTCTATTAAATCTTCCGGGACAATACTGGACAATATTGAGATAGCAATTTTAGGACCAATATTGGAGACCTTCAACAGAGATTCAAAAACCATGCGTTCTTTGACACTCGCAAACCCAAAGAGCTTGAGATCATTATCACGAATATAGAGATATGTAAATAATTTACCTTCCTCACCGACCTTTCCAATTTTATCATAAGTACTAACTGGTATATAAAGGAGATAACCGATGCCGTTGGCATTCAAAACCACAGAAGTTGCTTTTTTCTCAACAATCTTGCCTTCTATAAAGTCGTACACAGGTTATCCTTTCTGAGTTTATGGCAATGACAGATTGCGATTGCCATTGCATCACTTATATCAAAATTTTCTCCGCCAGCTGGCGGATTGAGATTTAATATTCGTTGCACCATATATTGCACCTGATGTTTTGATGCATTGCCGTTCCCTGTTACCGCCAGTTTTACTTCTCGGGGTGAATAACTATAGACAGGTATATTATGCTCTGTTAATGAGAGGATAAGCACCCCTCTTGCTTCACCCAACGATAGAATGGACTTTACATTATTTCCGTAGAACAAGGTTTCAATACATGCCTCATCCGGCTGATATTTTTCGATTATCTTACCCATCTCATTATAAAGGGATAAGAGTTTTTTTTCTAGAGGAAGACTCGTATTTTGCTTCAATGTACCATATTGGAGTAGGTTGAACTGATTATCTGTCCGCCGGCTGGCGGAAAGGATAGCGTAGCCAGTTGAGCGTGTACTTGGGTCAATTCCTAGTATTTTTTTGGCTTGTTTATTCACTTGCAGCTTTTTCTAAGATCTCATCATCTATCTGGAAGTTTGCATAGACATTCTGGACATCATCAAGGTCTTCTAATGTTTGTAAAAGTTTAACGATTTTTGAAGCATTTTCATTTGCATTTACGGTATTCTGGGGTATGTAACTAAGCTGAACCTCATCTAAAGATATATTATCATCTTCCAGGCTTCTTGCGACTTTATAAAGCTCTTTGGGGTCAGTGTAAATTATAAAATAATCATCTTGAGTAATAATATCTTCAGCGCCATATTCAAGTATCTTCATTAGTATTTCATCCTCATCAAGGTTGTCTTTGGGGATCATAATAGTTCCTACTTTTTTAAAATTCCATGCCACAGCACCTTTTTCAGCCAGAGAACCCTCATAAACAGAAAGCGCATGCCTGATTTCTGCTACTGTGCGGGATTTATTATCTGTTAAGACCTCTATGAGAAGTCCCACGCCGCCTGGTCCATAAGCTTCATAAAATGCCGTCTCGTATTGCACGCCTTCCAGTTCACCAGTGCCTTTTTTAATAGCGCGTTCTATATTTTCCTTTGGCATATTTACACTATTCGCCTTCAAGATAGCAGTTCGCAGTCGAGGATTTGCATCCGCATCACCACCACCTTCTCTTGCTGCAACGATGATTTCACGGATGATCTTAGTAAAAATCTTACCGCGCCTGGCATCCTCTTTTGCCTTTTTATGCTTTATAGAACTCCATTTATTATGACCCGACATAATACCTCACTTAAATTAAGTTTGTTACGAGATAAGATAGGTCAGTATATATTAACCTATTTTCCCTCTTTACTTTCTTTGATAATCTTTTCTGCCAATTCATTCGGTACCCTCTGATAATAACTGAAACTTTGAGTGAAATACCCCCTTCCCTGAGTAAGGGATTTCAGGGTAGTATAATAATTGTATAAACTGGAGAGAGGCATTTCAGCATTAATTACCTGTTTACCATCTTCCTGAGTCATGCCAAGTATTTTACCGCGCCTGCTACTAATATCGCTCATAATATCTCCCATATACTCTGCTGGTGCAATAACCCGAACTTTATGAATTGGCTCCAGGAGTACTGGATTTGCTTTCAAAAATCCGTTTTTCAGAGCATTTCTGGCTGCTATCTTGAATGACATTTCTGAGGAATCAACCTCATGAAATGAACCGTCATATAACTCTACTCTAATATCAACAACAGGATAATTAGCCAATATACCTTCTTGCATGGTTTCCACCAATCCTTTTTCTACAGCAGGGATGAATTTGCTTGGTATGGCTCCTCCAACAATAGAATTTACGAATTCAAATCCTGAACCGATTTCTAAAGGTGAAATCTTGATATAGACCTCTCCATATTGGCCATGTCCACCTGTCTGCTTTTTATGACGATAGCTTACATCAGCAGTGACTGTAATAGTCTCCTTATAGGGGATTTTGGGTTCTTTAAGATCAACATCTACATTATAACGATCTTTTAACTGTTTTTGCAATAGTCCTATCTGGATATCACCCTGACCTGCGATAACATTTTCATTAGTTTCAGGATTTGTTGTTACATGGATAGTTACATCCTCTTCTGAAAATTTTGATAGCACATTGGCGATCTTGTCTTCATCCTCTTGGGATCGCGCCTTTATTGCTCGCCAATAGACAGGTTCAGGGTATTCTACTGGTTTTACAACAATATTTTCGTCTTTCTCATTAATCGAAACAGCTGTTCTGGCATTTTTCAACTTCACAATTCCACCTATATCACCGGCAGTGATTTCCTCAACAGGTATGCGTTTTTTACCACAAAAATTAAATATCTGTCCGATTTTGTCACGAGCCCGCAATTCTGCAATCTCTATCTCATCACCTGTTTTAATGGATCCAGAATAGATACGCACATAAGCAATATCACCCAGATTAGGTTCAGATAGAGATTTTATGATATAGCCAAGTCGTTTATCGTACTGCCTTAAATTAAGAAGTTCGGTCTCATTATTTCTTTTAACCGGTATACTTTCTATGTCTACTGGAGAGGGAAAGAAATCGTTGATTACATCCATCAATTCCCTCACGCCAATATTTCGGATGGCAGAACACGCGAATACAGGAGCAATAGTGCCATTGATTATAGATTTTTTTAAACCATCATGTATTTCTTGGGCAGACAGTGATCCCTGGTCAAAATATTTTTCCATTAAACTATCATCAGACTCAGCAGCAGATTCAATAATTTTATCATAATATTTTTCTACATTATCCTTCATCTCTGCCGGTACATCTATCTGTTTGCCATCTCTATCGTAGGCAACCTTAGTAATCAGATTAATAACACCGGTAAATCTTTCTCCCGTGCCTATTGGTACAATAATTGGTACTAATGACTCATTGCCAAATTTTTCCAAATTTTCGATAACTTCATAAAAATGTGCATTCTCTCTATCAATTTGGTTAATAATAAAAGCCTTACAGTTTTTTGCCTTGTTGGCATATTGTATGGACTCTTCACTTATTACTTCTATATTAGAAGTAGCGCTTACTGTTACAAGTGCCGTCTCTACCCCTCTAAGAGCATTTATTAAATCTCCTTTAAAATCACTGTATCCAGGGGCATCCACTATGTTATGTTTGGATTTCTTCCATTCATAATGTCCAATAGATAAATACACAGACATCTTTCTCTCAATTTCTTCTTTCATAACATCCATTACAGTATTACCCTCCTCCACCCTACCAAGTCTCGTTATAACTCCAGCATTATACAGCATTGCTTCTGCAAGAGATGTTTTTCCTGTTCCACTGTCACCTACTAAGGCAAAATTACGAATATTTTCCATGGGATATTTCTTCATATCTAAATCCTCCTGAATTCAGAATATTACCTATAAAACTTATCATAGCACTTGCTGTCAATCTTTCTGTATGTTGATAAAGGGATTTTTAGGTGCTTAAAAGTTCTATAAATCGTATTCGAAATTTTTATTATATCTACCGTTTTATTAAAATTTAATAAAAAATCTTAAATGTCAACATAAAGCACTTCAATAACAATAGATATTCAAGTATAATGGTTCAATGGGAATGTAGATACAAATTGTAAAATGTTTGAACCCATTTTGATTTTGGATATTAATCATTTTAATATTGCTCAGAACTCAGTATTTAGAATCTTGCTGTATGATGAAGGAAATGTTGTAAAATTACAAGTCAATATATTTTGTTTTAATCTCTTGGAGTTGTCCGTTAGATATATAAAGTTGGATATCAACAATAGACTTGCTATTAGGACAAAAATACAAAATAGAATCAGTAATTATATGATTTACTGCTTCCCTTTCAAATGTATCAATAATGAAAGAAACTTGAGGAACCTTTCGGAGGAGTTCCCTGTTTAGAAAATTCCCTAAATAATTTAAAGCTATGATTGCTGAGGCATTCTGGTTACATAGAAGAGCGCTCATCTCTTTGGCACATTCAAATATATCAAACCGCATTAAACTGTTCGGAGGAAGAGCTTCTACCAAATGTGGTAAATCTGGATAAACGATACCAAGAAATCCCACTTTTACTGAATCTGAATAAGTTACAATATAATGGTCAAAAAAAGAGATATGAGAGGAATCATAGACAAAATTTGATACTATCATAGGCGGGCTGAAGTGCTTTTCATCTTGCTTCGCAATTGATTCATCCGGCTGATCTTGGCGGGAACTCCTCCTCTGAGTACTATCATTCTCGTCCAAGAGGGAGAAGACCCCTGGATTAAGTACTGTAAAATGTGGCACGTCTGGATTATGCCATTTTGGGTTCCCTGGTTGAGAAATAACGATACAGGGATTCTCTGAATTTACTAAAATCGAATCAAGTGTAAAGACTTGCTGTTGATATATTGAGTCTGATTCTGAAAAGGATATACACAAAAGATCAATCCGTTCTCCTGCATAAGCACTGGAAAATGCGCATAACAGAAGAAGAAGGGTAAGATTTTTCAATTTAAATATCAAATGTAACAAGTGCACTATAATGGTCTTTCTTTTTCTTTACTTTAACATTATGGTATGTAACCGCCTTGATCTCTTTAATGAGATCTTCAGGGCTTAAAACATACGCATAACATTCAATATCCAACGCCTTAGAACTCAGCTCTCTTATATCAAAGTCATAAAAAAAGCAGTATTCTTGGTTGATAAAGAAGAGAATCTCGCGTAAAAAGTCAATATACAAAACATTTATGTCATCGGCAGTACATTTAATATTATGCGAAGTTATTTTTGTAAAACGATTTTTGGGTGGATGTCCAAAAATTATCTCAGATAATGAACGAGCTGAATTGATAAACAGTTCTTCTAATGATTTCCCCAAAAACCTTACTGCCAGGTCAGCAGTATGATCCACCACCTGATAATTATCCATCATCCCTTTAGCACTCCCAGCGGTCTTGTTCTAACGACTTTTTTGGCTATTCCCGCCATACTAACCGCATTTACAACTTCAGCAACATCCTTATAAGCATCCGGGGATTCTTCTACAAGCGTATTTTTTTGAACAGAATAAACAACAATGCCTTGGTGGGAGAGTTTATCTTTTATGGCATTAAATTTAAATCTGCGTAAAGTTTCTTTTCGGCTTAGCTCTCTTCCTGCTCCATGGCAACACGAACCAAAAGTTTCTTGCATAGCAACAGAAGTTCCCACCATCAGAAAGGAATGAGTACCCATATCCCCTGGCACAATCACAGGCTGTCCAATTGATTGAAACTTCGGAGGGAGTTCTGGATGATGTGGAGGAAACGACCGCGTGGCTCCTTTCCGATGTACGCATAATGTCATATCATGACCATTAACATTATGTTTCTCAATCTTAGCTATGTTATGGGAAACATCATAGATAAGTGATAATCCCAGTGATGCAGAAGAGATGGATAGCTTTTTAATGAGTGCTTTTTCAGCCAATCTCATCAGTACCTGCCGATTTGTCCAGGCATAATTTGCTGCACAACACATCGCAGAAAAATAATCCTGCCCAAGTTGTGACTGAAATGGTGCACAAGCGAGCTGTCTATCTGGAAGAGAAAATGGTAATTGGTTTATTTGCCTTACCATTTGGTGTAAATAGTCATCACAAATTTGATAGCCGAATCCCCGTGATCCGCTATGTACAATAACAATTATCTGATTTTTTGAAAGTTGAAATTGATTAGCAAGCTTTTGATCAAATATCTCATCTACTACCCCAAGCTCAAGAAAGTGGTTTCCTGAACCGAGTGTGCCCACCTGATTAGCCCCTCTGCTTCTGGCTCGCTGACTCACTTTATCAGGGTTTGCTCCCTCTATTCTACCAAAACTTTCTGTTGACTCAATATCTTCTGAAGTCCCATATCCTTGTTCCACAGCCCATAATGCCCCCTTTAGCATCACCTCAGTTTCTTCCTTATTATTAAGGGTTCTTATTCCTCCATGAGATCCAACGCCACTCGGCACGAATTGGTAAAATCCCTGTACAATAGTGCCTATTTTATCTTTGACATCCTCAAGGAAAAGGTTTGTTCGGCAAAATCTTACTCCACAATTTATATCATATCCCACACCTCCAGGTGAAATAATTCCATCATTGCAATCAAATGCTGCAACTCCCCCTATAGGAAATCCATAGCCGTAATGGATATCTGGCATGGCCATTGCATATTTTTTTATGCCTGGCAAGGTGGCTATATTTATAAGCTGGGAAAGAGAATTATCCGCAATAATTTTGGGAAGCATAGATTCCGTCGTATAAGCCCGTGCCGGAACACGCATTGAACCGGATTGGGGGATCTCCCATGTTGCTTTTCCAACTTGCATTATTTTATGCTCTTTGTATTTATACTGCATAACTTTCTTCCTGATAATTTCTCACTGATCTCTTCTATTTATCAAGAGCGGCTTGAGAAGGGCGAGTTTCTCTCTCTAAAATAAAGGCTTTAGAGGGTTTTATTACAACATTTTCTAATACCTCGCGAATTTTTTCTACTTCCACTTTTGTGTTGATACACGGTCCCTGTGGACGAATATTTTGAATACCAAAACTTTTTATGGGGAATACATCACGGATACCCGAAACTAAATCTCTATAGCAAGCCACAGCTATAGTAAACTTAGGCTTTTTTTCAGAAATAATTCTTCTGGCAAGTGTTCCACCGGTTGCAATCGCCACCTTCACATTATATTCCTCGGCCAATTCAGAA
>JBNGDW010000020.1:0-11186 GCA_049975325.1 Cloacimonadia bacterium
CCGCAGATCCTGGAACTGTAGAACGCCGTTATTTCCCAGAAGGCACTGTTGATACCGGGCATACGGATAGCAAAGTCCCATTTATTTTTATTGACCCGGACTGTAAACAAAAAAACTGTCTCCATCAGGAAGGGGATGAGGCTTTAACAGATGTTGCTCCTACCATCTTAAATCTACTTGGCATCTCAAAACCACCTGAAATGACAGGACAATCTTTGCTCAAAGGATATCAGCCAGATAAGAGAAAGCCTGTCCTGTTGATTATACTCGATGGTTGGGGTTATCGAGAGGAAAAAGAGGGGAACCTGATTGCAAAGGCAGATCCTCCCGTCATGAAAGAATTGATGAGCAGATACCCATGGATAACACTACACGCTGCAGGAGAATATGTTGGTATGCCTAAAGGAACGGTAGGTAACTCAGAAGCAGGGCATCTACATATAGGGGCAGGCAGAGTCATAATGTCTGATCGACTTAGGATTGACAGGGCAATCGAAGATGGTTCATTCTATACCAATCCGGCGTTCAAATGGGCAATGGCAAGAGCAAAAAGGGATAATGTAAATCTTCATCTACTTGGTATAGTTTCTTTCTACAGCTCTCATGGCTCAATAAGGCATCTTTTTGCTCTTATGGATATGGCAAAGGAATTCAAAATAGACCACTTGTATATCCATTCTATGCTTGGCAGAAGAGGGGAGCGTCCCGAAAGTGGGGCTCTGTATATTGAAGCTATTGAAGAAAAATTCGCAAAAGAAAGCAATGGCGCTGTTGTCTCAGTTATCGGAAGAAAATGGGCTTTAGACCGCGAACATAACTGGGATAGGGTGGAAAAAGCATACCGCCTATTCGTCTATGGCGAAGGAGAAAAAGTATTTAAATAAACTATTGTATTATTTCCCCTTTCTCCTCACAGCACCCCTCTCCATAAAATCCAAATTATGTTGTCAACTATTTACTACTTACCTCCTACCGCTTATTCTCCTATTAGTTCCTTATACTTTTCCGGGGATAACAAGTTTTCCAACTCATCTTTATTCAAGATTTCAATCTTTGCAATCCAGCCTTGATCATATGGGCTCGAATTTATCAACTCGGGAGAGTCTTGCAATTTTGTGTTACACTCCAGTACTTTGCCAGCTATAGGGATATATATCTCTTCTACAGCCTTTACTGCCTCAACTGTTGCCAAAACATCCCCAGGTTTCAGCTCCTTGCCGACTTCTGGAAGTTCTATGAACACGATATCTCCAAGCTCATTCTGGGCATAATCGGTAATACCAATGGTTGCCTTGTTTCCTTCAATTTTAAGCCATTCATGTGTTTCTGAATATTTCAACCCATCTTTTACCATATTTTCTCCTAGTTTTTTTTATGTTAGCGTTTTATACTACCATTTTTATAAAACGGCGGTTTAATTATTTCTGCTTTATGAAAAGCGTTTCTAATTTTTATTTCTATTTCTGTCCCTGACTTCATATAATCGCGCTTTACATATCCTGTGCCTATTCCAAGATTTAGACTCGGTGACTTAGTACCGCTGCACACCTTACCAATAGAGTTAGCATCAGCATAGATTTCATACCCTGGTCTGGGGATAGAGTTATCCTTCATGACAAAAGCCACAAGTTTACGTTTTATCTTTTCCTGTTTGACCTTTAGCAAGGCCTCTTTACCGATGAAGTCACCTTTCTCAAACTTTACAGTCCATTTTAATCCTGCTTCTAATGGATTGGTTGTTTCATCAATATCATTGCCGTAAAGAGGATACTTCATCTCCAGCCGGAGAGTATCCCGAGCACCAAGCCCGATCGGTTCAATACCAAATTCCTCCCCTGCGGATTCCACCCTTTGCCAGACCTCTTCCGCCTTGTTCAAATCAGTAAAGTATAGTTCAAAGCCATCTT
The DNA here is from genome assembly GCA_049975325.1 of Cloacimonadia bacterium. Taxonomy (GTDB): domain Bacteria; phylum Cloacimonadota; class Cloacimonadia; order JGIOTU-2; family JBNGDW01; genus JBNGDW01. Next base: position 1,908 of record JBNGDW010000020.1, read on the forward strand.
CGCCAGTATAGCCTGTTCGGGACAAAAGCAGCGGCACAGCATCTATTTTGGTGCGGAGGAAGTGGTAATAGTCGAGTTTTGAGAGGTCGTCTTTAACTAATTTTTGAACTACAGGCTCTGCATTTGGTCCCTGAACAGCGATAAGAGCAGTCTCATCGCTGATATTTTTTACATATGCACCCTCAATAATATTATCTTTGAGCCATTGAAAATCTTTTTCAATATTTGCTGCATTCACCACAAGATAAAAGAGGTTCTGGTCGCTATAAACAAGCAAATCATCTACAATCCCACCATCAGGGTAGCACATTGGTGTATAAAGAACCTGACCTATGTCAAGTTGGGAAGCATCATTAGTAATGATTTTTTGCACAAAATCAAGGCGTTTTGGACCATAGATCTCGATTTCACCCATGTGGCTCAGGTCAAACATTCCTACAGATTCTCTTACCTTAAGATGCTCATGGATTATCCCTTTTTCATAGTATATAGGCATCTCATAACCGGCAAAAGTTGCTATTTTTGCCTTCTTCTTTTTATGAATTGAATAAAACGGTGTCTTTTTTGCCATTGTAGCTCCTACAATTTATCCAATATTATTTGTCTTTAAAAAGCTTGAGATAATAAAAATTTGTCAAATTTGTTACATTAGCGATATTATCAAATATCAACTCATCAAGTGTCAACAATATAATTTATATCAAAAAGATTGACGAGTGGGATTCCCGTTTTGAACTTCAGTCCACAAATGGTAGCGAATATTATGGAAAAGGGAAAGATGGTAATAGCGATTGATGGCCCAGCAAGCGCTGGGAAGACAACAACAGCAAAACTAGTTGCAAAGCAGCTTGGATGTATCTATGTTGATTCAGGTATTATGTATAGAGCCGTGGCGTTCTACCTTCTTAAGAATGGAATAGATTGGAGGGACGCTGAAAGATTGAAATCGGTTCTTGACAAACTCAACCTTGATATTAAATACGACCTTTCGGATAACGGGAATAGGGTTTTTTTAGATGGCGAAGATGTAACCGATAGACTTCGCACCAGTGAAGTTTCACAACTTTCTTCCAAGATTGCCACACAGAAAATTATTCGTGACAAACTGGTCCAGTTACAGCGGGAAATAGGGAAGAAGCACTCAATTGTTATGGACGGGCGCGATATCGGCACAGTTGTATTTCCGGATGCTGATTTCAAATTCTTCCTTACCGCTTCCTTAGAAGAGAGAGCAAAACGACGGTGGAAGGAGATGCAAAAAAAATATGGTCCGCCAGTTGGCGGATTAGAAGAAGTGAAAGAGGAAATCCAGAAAAGAGATGAAGTAGATAGTACCAGAGACATCGCTCCACTTAGACAAGCTGAGGATGCGATTGTTATTGATACCACTAATTTATCCATTGAAGAGCAGGCTTTAAAAGTTATAGAGATTTTGCACTCTTCCCCAAAATAATCCGCCAGCTGGCGGAGAAATAAATTTGAATATGAAAAAATACAAGGTGCGTTTTGCCTACAAAGTAACACAGAGGCTTCTCCTCTTCATTATGAAGGCCTTCTGGAATATGAGAATTGAGGGTATGGAGGAGGCTAAGCTCAAGGAGGGGAGTATCGTGTGCGCCAATCATCAAACTTTTTTCGACCCCCCCTTTCTTGGGGCAATTCTTCCAATGGAGGCATATTACCTTACAAAAGCAGAACTCTTTCGCCATAAATTTTTTGGTAGCCTGATTTCCTTTTATAATGCATTTCCCATTGACAGGAGAGGATATACGAAGTCTACCCTTAAATATTGCGATCAGTTGCTTCGGCAAGGGAAAACTTTAATCATCTTTCCTGAAGGCAGTAGAAAATCATTTATTGCAAAGCCTGGCATAGCAAGAATTGCCTGGAACGCAGAAGTTCCTATCTATCCGGTTAAAATTGAAAATATAGACAGATTTAAAGAATGCCTTCTGCGCGGAAAACAGCTAAGATTTATATTTCGAAGACCTATTTATCCTGAAGATTATAAAAAAGTTGCTAATTCAAAGCCTGATTATAAAAAGATGGCGCGAAATATTCTTGATATAATAAATGGAATTGAGTCTGATGAAAATTAAGATTGCGAGCAATGCTGGATTCTGCTTTGGAGTGAAACGGGCTATTCAGATTGCTGAGGAGACAGCAGAAAAAGAGAAGAAGGTGGCTACATTGGGTCCCATAATTCATAACCCCCAGATGGTGCAGCAGCTGGAGAAGAAAGGGATATGTGCATTTGATAGTATTGATGATGTTACAGATGAGACTGTTATTATCCGCTCACATGGTATTACAGCAAATGAGTATAGAAGGCTGCAGGATAAGGGCATACATATTGTTGATGCTACCTGTCCATTTGTAAAACGAGCTCAACAGGTTGCAGAAAAGTTGACAAAGATGGGCTTTAGTCTTGTAATTTTAGGAGAGAAACATCATCCAGAAGTAGAAGCTCTTTTGAGCTATGTGGAGGACCGTGCGATAGTTGTAAGTCACCTTGATGAAGAGATTCTTCTTAAAGATACAAGAAGAATTGGATTGATAGCACAGACTACGCAGACAGAGGAACGATTTGAGAGATTAGCTATTCGACTGTTGAGATTGTCTGAAGAACTGTATGTCGCGAAGACTATCTGTTATGCCACGCTGCAGAGACAGCAAGCGACAAAAGAGCTAGCGCGAGAAGTTGATATAATGATTGTGGTCGGTGGGAAAAATAGTGCGAATACTGCTCGTCTTGCAGAAATTGCACGTGCTGAAGGGAAGCCTACATATCATATTGAAACAGCAGCTGAATTGAAGCCTCAGTGGTTTGCTGATACTGATAAAGTTGGTATTACTGCTGGTGCCTCTACTCCTGAGTGGATTATTCAGGACGTAAAAGAGGCAATTCAAAAAATAAGTAATAGAGGTGTCATAAAATCGTAAACTTCATAGATAGGCATCCTCTACAATGGAGGAAAAATGAGTAACCGTGTAAAAATAGGCCAAGAGCCGAAAAGTAAGGGAAAAAAATTGCAGGAGGAGCAAAAAGAAAAAAACCATATCATTAATTCGGCTTATAATGATGAAGAGAATCAACCTAATATTTATAGGGAACCTTCATCAGGCGATGCCCCAGAAGAAGAGGGAAATCCTGAAAACATTAATGAAGATAATACTGACCCTGATGTAAAAAGCGAAAAGGAAGTGAAGGATTCTAATAAAGAACCTTCTCCTGAGCAGAGCGAAGAAACTATCCCCCAAAGCAAACAATCTGCTGAACAAGGGATTTCTAAAGAAACCCAGGTCGAGATGTATGAAGAGACGATGAAAACTGTGCAGCCTGGCAATGTTGTGGAAGGCGCTGTTATGAAGATTGATACGAACGAGGTCTTTGTCGATATCGGATTTAAAGCCGAGGGTGTCATACCATTGTCCGAATTTGATAATGTTGAGGAACTCCGAGAAGGTGATAAAATTCAGGTGTATATTATCAGAAAAGAGGATAAATATGGCAGACCCCTTTTGTCCAAACGCTATGCAGATGCCCAAAGGCGATGGGATGAAATTGAGGAAGCATATAAGACTGGAGGGCATGTAAAAGGCAAAGTAGAATATAGAGTAAAAGGTGGATTGATGGTCGATATTAAAGGGATTACAGCCTTTCTACCAGCCTCTCAGACTTCTACAAAAGTACTCCCTAATCTGGACAATTTTGTGGGCAAAGAAGATGAATTTAGAATTATTAAACTTGATCGGGCAAGTAAGAATGTTGTAGTTTCAAGACGAGAAGTGATAGAGGATGAACTGAAGAAGAAGAAGCAGGCATTCCTAGAGAAGCTCGAGGTGGGTATGGAAACAGAGGGCGTTGTCAAAAATGTTATGGACTATGGAGTCTTTATTGATCTGGGGGGGATCGATGGCTTGCTCCATATTTCTGATATGTCATGGGGACATATTAAACATCCCTCAGAGATGCTTAATTTTGGTGATCGCGTCAAAGTAAAAGTACTTTCCTTTGATAAAGAAAACGAAAAAATTACACTAGGGATTAAACAGCTTGTCCCACACCCCTGGAAGAATATCGAAATCAAGTATCCGGAAGGTTCAAAAGTGACTGGCAAGGTTCTAAGCATTAAGCCCTACGGAGCTTTTGTGGAGTTAGAAAAAGGGGTAGAGGGATTGATACATGTTTCCGAAATGTCATGGACTCATCATATTACAGATCCTGAAAAAATCTTAAAAGTTGGTGATATAGTAGATGCAATCGTGTTGAATGTTGATAAAGAGCAACATCGTATCTCTCTTGGATTAAAACAAATAGAACCAAACCCATGGCTCACTATTGATATCCGTCATCCGGTAGGCTCTAAAGTGACAGGCAAGATAAAAAGCATTACTCCATTTGGCGCATTTATGGAAATTGAGAATGATATCGAGGGCTTAATACATGTCTCTGACCTTTCATGGACAAAGCGCGTAAAGGACCCTGGGGAGATACTTGAGGTAGGGCAAGAAGTCACTGCGGTTGTCCTCTCTATTGACAAAGTGAGGCAAAGGATTGCTCTTGGCATCAAGCAGCTACAACCCGATCCATGGGAAATCATGGAAGAGAAATTTCCTCTGAATTCCCAGCGCACTGTTACAATCTCAGCAGTAATTCCCAAAGGAGCTATAGTTGAAACTGAGGATGGGATGGAAGGGTTTATCCCAGTTTCACATCTTGGTATCCCAGGCTTAACAGAACCTGAGCTAGCATTTGATATAGGAGAGAGAATCCCTGCACAGGTAATTGAAGTGGATAAAGGGAATAGGCGCTTGGTCTTTAGTGTAAAGGCTTATTTTTTTGGTTGTGAGGAGAAGGAAATTAATGAATTTACACAGGTTCATCTTGAAAAGCTTCATGAAAGGCGAAAGAAACGCATAGAGAAAAAACTTGAATCTAAGTCTGAAAAATTATAAGCAAGCAAGATAGAAAACCGCAAAAATAAGAAGGGAGAAGCTTTAAGACCTCTCCCTTCTTTGTATTTCAATTTTTCTGTTTACTAAAAAACCGGAAAAGTTGCCATAACAGGCCTATGGTCAGATACAGTATCAAAATAATCTATAATATAGTCGTCTAAACGGAGAGTCGTGGTAGTTCCGCCTTCATATTCTTCCATACAATCTGCGGAAATAAGAATATGGTCTATAAGACTGCCATATGATGGGTAGGACGCATAATAATAGTTGCCAGCAAGTTCTTCGGTAAGGAATTTATATCCGGTTGAATCGTCAAGGAAAACGGTAAAGGCATTCTCCTCGGGAGGGTCATCTATTTCATCATTCCAATCGCCAACAACAATATAGTCCTTCTCAGTCTCTGTGGCTATGCACTCATCCATGTAGGTTTTAAGGGATTCTGCCGCCGCACGCCTTTTTTCGAGGTTATCATCGCCACCAAATGCTTTAAGATGAATGTTAATAAGATTAAAATCAAAGAGGCTATCCCCTTTTTCAGCCTTTACTTCCAAAAGCAGGGGTGGACGTGGGAATGCCCAGTCATTATCAGTAAATAGCTGAGATTGTGATTTTATAGTTATCATTGTCTTTTTATAAATTAACCCTGTTTTCTGATAGACGCCTTGATCATAATAATCTTGAGAATATAATCCGTTATATTCTGGCAATTGGGCAACCAGTTCTCTAAATGAGTGTGTATCGGCAATCTCCTGTACTGCTATCATATCAATATCTGATTCCTCAATTATGTATCTAACTTTTTCAATTGTAGTATTCCCTTTTTTGGGGAAATTTTCTATATTCCAGGTGGCGATTTCGAGTGTGTGTTCCTCTCCAAAATGAAGGGCATCTTCGTCCCCCGGGTCATCCCCTCCACCAAGAGGATTATTCTGACCACATCCTCCAAACAATAGGAGTATTAATATTAAAAGAAAATATTTTAATTTTCCCATAGTATAAAAATTTTAGTTTATTTCTTGGTGTTGTCAAACTTTACCATTCGTAGTGCTTATTATCAGAATGGCGGAACTTTAATTCAGGCAGGTCTTTTGCATGCACCTGAAAACGATATGACCAATAATCCCCTGATTTTTCCCAGCGAAATGTCAAAATCCAGCAATGTAAGTCTCTGGTGATATTGATGCCTTGAGAAACCAACTTATGCTCTTGAAAATTGTAATAATTGTTATAATTAACATTCCAATTTTGATTCAGATTAAACCCAAGATTTGTATGCACTCCTCCACTATATTGGCCAGTTTCCAGATTCTTAGCATAAGAGTAAGAAAAAGAAATATTCCACGGCTTTGTTATCTTTTTGTCCCCTGGCTTGATTTGAGGGACGGAGATGGTGTCAGCACCTTGTTCAGCCGTGGATATACCTGGTTTTGTGCCCAAGGGTGTGGGAAAATAATCTTTATATGAAAAAGAGCCATTTAGACCAATGGTTGTGCGGAAATTATACTGTTTAATGTTGAAGTTATATGGATCTTGAGTGATATTGAAACTAGCTTGTCCAAGTTTTAACTCTAACTCTCGGATAGGAATGGAGTAGGGCATAATTGACATAGTATGTGTTATATTGCTAAATCCCTTTGGCTTCCGTTTAAAATCATAACTTATTGATGAGTTAAGAGAGAGGATATTATTTAAGGTTTTTATTTTATTTTCCCTGTCTAATATTTTGGCATCCAATTTATTGTGGAGAGAAAAGGAGATTGCTTCTGAACGGGCTGATGAGTTTATATTGATTGTCCCAAAGGAATAAAAGCGATCATTTTGGGAAAAATCGGGTTTGATTGAGTAGCTAAAGGAAGGTTCTATTATATGGCGAACTGCCTGCAGGTTTCCTGCCTCCGGGCTAAAAAGTCCATAGATGGTTGTGCGGAGTGAAATCCTGCTGTTGTAGTCATAGCCACGAACGAGTTTGTTGTTGTTTTTATCCTTGTCTGCCCAAATTTCATTATAATTCAGGCTGGCATTGAAATCCAGTATATCAAAGATAGGCTGCTCATGGCGCAATGAGATAGAATGTTTGGCTCCTTCCCGATGCTGGGTGATTGGCCCACCTGAACTATCATAAGTGTCTTGATAAAATAGTTGTGCGAGCGTGGGCGAGGTTGTATGAAGCTCTGCAGTATGAAGTGCGTTTCCTGTATATGAAATGTATAGATTGTCCCACCAGCCGGTAAAATCTTCCTTTTCTGGGGAAAAGATCTCGCTTATTCTGCGAGAGTATAAGTTAAAGGAGGCTGAGGGTAGATTGATATTGATCCTATCTTGTGAAGCGGGACTTCCCGGATTGAAGTGACTATAATCACCCGAAATTTTAAAATTTGAGTATTCGTATTTTTTGTTATAGTATAATCTTGAATATAGGGTGCGGTCATCGGTTACAAGGTCTTGCTGATAGTCAAGTGTTGTATTAAAATTTGAATCTTCGAGGCGCTGTGAATAGTAAAGATAGGAGTGGAGGCGCCTATCCATTCGCTCTTCTTGATAGTCACTGGTCTGTCTTATATCAGCATCGCTTACAAAGTCTGTTCGAACAGTCAAATCTCTTGTAGGAGAAAGAATCTGCTTATGAAAGCTGTCAAATGACCAACGGATTCTATAGTCATCCTTGCCTGGAATATGATAATATAATAAACGGCCGTTAAGATCCCCATTCAGTATATATCTCTTAATATATCGTCCTCGGAGCCTAAACTCAAAGCCAGTCAGCTCCATAAAGTCCATTGATAGGAGTATATCTCCGTAGTCGCCGAATATCTTGAAGTATGATAGGTCCTTCAAAAATTTACCTTCAGTTGTATTATAGCCAGGCTCTGGGATAAGAAAGCCTGATTTTCTCTCAGTGATTATAGGGAATGTGGCAAATGGAAGTGCCAGTATTGGGAAATGATTGATATACATAACCACAGGCTTAGCCACGATTTTATCGTTAAGATAAAGTCTGAGTTTGGGGCTTGCTATATAATAATGTGGATTCGGCAATTCACAGGTAGTAAAACGGGCATTATCAATATCAAAAGTTCTGTCTCCAACTTTTCTAACCCTATCCCCATAATAGAAACCACCTTCAAATTCAGTGCTTCCATTCAGCATCATGCCTTCTTCACTCTCAATATCATAAAAAATGGTGTTGCCCACAATCGTTTCGTTTCCATCAAAAAGCTCTGAGCTGCCCATAGAGACAGCCGCCCTCTCGTTAAGATAGATGAAGATGGAATCTGACTTTATAATGGATTTCTTGTAATTTATTTTAGCGTTGCCAACCAGGTTTATCTCATTTGTCTTTAGATTATATTCAATGCTATCAGCCGTGTAGGTCAGTGAATCCAGCTGAGTAATTTCTATCTCCATAGAATCTGCAGCGGATTTTTTTGTTCCCCCCTCATCTTTAGTTGAGTTCTGAGATTCTATATTTGCAGAATTTGCTGCTGCTAAGAGGAAGGGAGTAACAGCCAGCAAGATGAAAAAATTTCTTAAAGACATGAATGATTCTCTACAAGAACCTGATTCTGAATGTCAAGAAAGGCATTACTTCCGATAAGTCAAGACAGTTGTAATCTTCACCCTAAAATGTTTCTCTGAAAGACAATTTCATTTTCGAGATACTTATTTTTTTGAATTTTTTCTCTTTTGCAAGTAATTATCTGAAATCTGATAAAGAAGCTATAACAGGATTTCATTCTCGCCTCAGTTAAATTCAGAATGTTGACTGTACTGGGGAAAATATAGATTTTTACTGTTCATGCTTGTTTGTTGCTGATTCTTTTCTTTTTTCGATCAACACATAAATCACCGGGATGATAAATAGCGTTAGTAAGGTGGAGGCGATAAGTCCGGTGATGATTGCTATTGCCAAGGGCCTGGTCAATTCTGCTCCAGTGCCCAAGCCAATTGCCAGTGGCAAAAGCCCAAAAATAGTAGTTAATGATGTCATTATAATCGGTCTGAATCTTTGGCTGCCTCCCATCTTAACTGCAGTCAACAAGTCATAGCCCTGGCTTCGCAACCGTTTTATCGTGTCTAATTTTAGAATGCTATCATTTACAACGATTCCAACCAATACCACGGTTCCGATTAGGGACATCAGATTTATGCTTATGCCAGTGATTAGCAATCCCCAGATCACACCTATTAAAGCGAGCGGGATACTTAAGATGATAACAAATGGCAGCAAGAAGGATTCAAATTGGATACCCAATATAATATATACCAGAATGATTGCCAAAATAAAGGCAAGTATCAAACCGCCAAAGTTCTCCTCTATCC
>JBNGDW010000020.1:11196-21981 GCA_049975325.1 Cloacimonadia bacterium
GGCATATCTAAAATTATATCTATTTGAATACATATTCAGGGTATTTTGAATAGTTTCCAGGCCTGTCTTGTATTCCACATCCTCATTTAATTTAACAAAGATTGTAGCGGTACGCTGCTGATCCTGATGGAATACTTCCTCAGAGGAAAAGTATCTTTCAACCGCAACTAAATCTGAGACCGTAAACATGTTTCCATTCAGCATGAATTTTTGTTGCATAAATTCTGACAAGTCTAAGTTGCGTTTTGTCGGCGATCTCTCATAACTTCGCATAATTATATCAGTAACCTCATTTCCATAGACAAGTTCATCAATTTTATAGCCAAAATTTAATTCCTGTAATCTCTTTGCAACTTCATATTTTGATAGCTGGTAAGATTTTAGCACATTCTCATTAAAGTGAAGCCGGAGAGTGGGTCTCGTCATTTCCAAGTTGCTCCTTACTTCAGAAAACATCTTTCTTTCGGATGCGTAGCTTTGTTCTAATTGCTCTTGTACAAGGTTGGCATTACGCACCAATTCCTCTAATTCATTACCATAGATACTGATTTCGTAAGGATAATCACCAAAATAAAAGATATCCTGATAAACACTTTCTCCAGAAAGCACAGAGATATTACCGTCTATCATTTTATTAAGTTCTTCATTTAATTTATTTTTAAATCTGCTAATATTATCTATTTCACCTGGCGCAAGGGAAAGGACAAAATACCCTTTATGGGCTGCGTTTTTCTTATAGGTGATAAACCCGGCTTCTGCATGTTCCTCCCCAATAAATGTTTCCACATTCTTGATTTCTTCCAGATTTAAGAGATATTCTTCAAGCTTTTCCATCTTCATTTGTGTAACATTTAGTGGTGTCCCTGAAGGCTGTTCAACAACCACATTTAATTTATCAGGTGTTAACTCTGGGATGAATCTCCGTGGAATATATCTTGCTATAAAGAGCGTGAAAATAAAAACGCCAATAGTTATGAGAATAGTTAATGCTTGCTTTTCTAGAATATTACTTAACGATTTTTCATACTTTCTCTTCACCCTTTGCCAGAATTTTTCGTTCCGTTCTCCCAACGGTTCTATAAAGTTATTGATTTTGCTGACGCAAACCACCAAAGTTCTGTTTATACGGTAGTGAACCCCATAGAGGATGGATTTTAGAATAAATACTACTCGTTCCTTTATTTTTAAGATAATTCTCTGCATAAAGAGAAGGAGACGCAGAATGGCATTCCCGGGGCGATTTCCATCTTTTTTCGAACCTTCTTTCCCTTTAGACTTAGGCCTCTCAGGTGGGGTATAGGATACTCTTGCTAGTTTTCTGTTAAAAAATGAAGGTATCAGGGTCACCGCGATAAAAAGCGAGGCTAATAAAGCAAAAGTAATGGTCAAGGCTTGTTCTTTGAAGAAGACGGCACTTACTCCCTGCAAATAAACTATAGGTAAGAAAACTGCAACAGTAGTAAAGGTGCCAGCACTGATGGAAAGTATTACCTCTTCTGTCCCTTTTACACAAGAGTCTTTTAATCTAACTCCATTTTCCATATGTCGGGTAATATTTTCCAATACAATTATCGCATTGTCCACCAGAAGACCGATACCGATAGCAAGTCCACCCATAGAAAGAATATTAAGTGAAATATGCGAGAAATAAAGCAGGATAAAGGCAGCAATAATAGAAAATGGCATAGAGATGGCTATAGTTACAGGGGATTTAATCCCTTTTAGGAAAAGCATCAGAATGATAAACGCCAGTATTCCACCAATTATAATTGATTGAATGACAGAATTGATTGAATTGATGATGATTCGGGAATCATCATGGAGCAGCTCGAGTTTAATCTGGTTTGAACTTACCCCTGTTTGTGCTTCGTTCCACTTTTGTGCACTCTCTTTTACTAAGTTGCATACCTCAACTGTATTAGCATCGGAATTCTTAATGATGTTGATAATAACCCCTTCTTTGCCATTTACCTTTGCAATTGATTCGCGCAACTTAGGCTGGGAATAGACTTTTCCAAGTTCTTCTAACAGAAATTCATTACCATAGGAATTGCGAATGGAGATTTTTTTGAAATCCTCTGCCTTCTGAAGATTTTTTGGAAACAGAACAGAATATTTATACCAGCCGTCAACCAGCTCCCCTCCAGCGTAGGTTGCATTCATTTTTCTTACTTTTTGAGTAATCATTTCCGGAGTGATATTGTAAAGATACAGCCTTTGGGGTGAAATCTGAATAACAATTTCCTGATCGACGGTGCCAGAGAGTTCCGCTATGGCAACACCTGGGAGCTGTTCAAACCTTTTTTTTAATAGATTCTTTCCCATTTGAGAAAGTATATATAAATCGTCACTTCCGGTTATAGCGTAACTTATGATTGGTCGTTCTGCTGGGTCAAAGTTAAGGATATTCGGTCTGCTCACTTCTTCTGGCAGGCTCCATTTAATTCTATCTAATTTTTCTCGTGCTTTTAAAGTAGCAAAATCTATGTCTGTCTGCCAGTAGAACTCCATCGTAATAAGAGATTTCCCGGTGGATGAGACAGAAGATATTGATTTCAAACCTTCAAGAGTGCTTAGAGTTTCTTCAAGTGGTCTGGTGACCAGTTCTTCTACCTCTTCTGGAGCAGCATTCGGGTATTGGGTTTCTACGACAAGCTTGGGGATAGGGATTCTAGGAAGCATTTCAATTTTGAGCTGAGCAACTGAGATGCATCCCAAAATTAATATCGCGAGGAATATCATCGTGATGGTTACAGGTCGGTTAACAGAAAATTTTGGTATACTCATCTTTCTTTTTGTATTATTTACATGCTCAAATTCGCCAATTTACTAATAACTTGCCACTTCCTACTCATCATCCGCCCCCTATCTTTCCTTCTATTGAAAAGGCTTCTAGGGGGAGCACCTCTGTTACATCTAATCTTGCATCGTGAATCAATGTATAATGTCCTTCTATTACCACTGAATCCTGAGGGGTTATCCCCTCTAATATTTCAGTATAAAATTCATTACTTCGTCCGGTTTGGACATACTTCCAGTAAGAACGCCCCTTTTCAACGGTAAATACTAATTCTTTGTCCTCTCTGGTGAGGATAGCCTTCCTGGGAACTAATAATAAGTCTGGATACTGTTCAGCGGTTAGATAACATTCTGCGAACATTCCCACAGTTATTTTGTTCTCTGGATTATCAAATCCAATTTTTACTCTACCGAGACGGCTATTCTCTTCAATAAAGGGATTAATGCTGAGGATTTCACCTTCTATCAAATCCTCAGGATAGGCAAGAAAGCGTATGTATGCTTTTGCATGTGGCTGAAGACGGACAAATTCTGTCTCCATGACTGTCACATTAACAACCAGTTTATTCATATCTATAACCCTGAACAGCTTAGTTCCAGCCGAGACAAAATTTCCTTCTTTTAGAGACAAATCACCTAAGGTACCAGAAAATGGAGCATAAAAGGAAAGTTTATTGTACTGGGCATATAATCTCTCCAAATCTGCTAAAGCTTCTTTTACTGCCACATATTTTTGAGGTTGTTCCTTTTCTATATCTCCACTTATGATCTGTTCCAGTTGCTCTCTAAGGTCGTTACAATCATTGGATTGCTCTATTATTGAGGATAAATCTACATCTACCTCTTCAATCTGTTCAGGGATGACCTGTCTTAGAGATAGGTATTCTGCATATTTCTTTTGATATTGGATACTTGCAGAGATCAACTGTTGCTCCAACTCTTCATTTTTCAATTTCATAGTCAATTTTCCTTCTTCTACAAAATCCCCATCCTGAAAGTTTATTTTTTCCACAGTTCCACTCACTTCAGCCACTGCTTCCCAATATCTCTCTGATGATGTAGTACCTTCTGTATGGATGTAGTTAGTTAAGGTATGCTTTTTTGCAATGGTAACTTTTACCGGGATTGCCTGTCCAATCCCGATCTCTTCTATTTCTGGCTCGACCTTTTTGGGTCTCTGCAAATATAGATATATACTACCGGCGATAACAACTATTGCTAACAATATAAGGGCTATTTTTAAACTCTTTTTCATTTATGCCTCTTCAATGGAATGGTGAACTGGTTAATTAGTAAATTGGTAGATTGCATTTGCACCAGTTTAACAGTCTACCAGTTCACAAGTTAACAAGTTTACTAATTTTCCGATTCCCTATCTTGGTTTTCATTGCTTTATTTTCTTAATGTAAGCATTAAGTCTCTGTGGAAATATAGATAAAAAAGACTCAATCTTCTCTTTTTTATCACTGCTTATTAGTTTTCGTTTATACGCCTTTTTTAGCCAATCTTGTGTTTCTTCTAATGAACCTCTTGCATAAAAACAAAACTTCAGGTTTTCTTTATAATGAAATCTGCCTCTGCCAAAGCCCTCTGCGATATTAGCTGAAATTGAATCAACTGATCTGACAAGTTGATAACCAATTGTATTTTTAGCAAATGACTCCCATGTTATACATATTTCCCGGATAAGATTTGAAAAATCTAATGCCATATTATATATCCAACCCCCTAATATTATACATAATTATTTTCTCATCCCTCTGCTTAGATAACCCATAGCCCAATTAACTAATTTACCAGTTTACTGCTTCACTATCTCTTCCCCCAAATTTTTACCTATTATTTTATAACTTTCCAGGATATATTGATTCAGCAACGCCTTTTCATTTACGAGATTTAGTTCTGCTTGTTCGTAGCTTGCCTGGATCTGACTCCAGTCCGAATAACTTATCTCTCCTCTTAACAATTTATCTGTAGCTATGTCTAAATTATCTTTTGCCAGGTTCACATTATCACTGAGCAATTCAAGTTCACTTTCAATTAAGCCTATTTTGTCAGAGAGATAATGCCAGCGGGATTGCAATTCCTAACTCTTTTGCTGCAACTGATATTCTAATTCTTTTTCTTCTATTTTTCTTTGTGTCAAATTTCGCCTGTTGATATTTCCATCATACAAAGGGAATTCAATGCCTAAGTATGCGGTATAACTACTTGTTTCAATGGAATTGCCAAAATCTTCTAAACTGGAGCTGCTTCCGCCCCAATTATATTCACCGCCAAGGATAAGATGACTATCAAACTCAGCAGCGGTGAGCTCATAGTTTATTTCTGCTGATTTTAATTGTGTTTGCAAACTCAATATTTCGGGATTTGTCTGCAAATTAGGTTCCTCTTCTATAAGAGGTAACAAGCGAAACTCTATGTCAACATCTTCAATTTCTGAGACTCCTAGCTTGTTTGCCAACTGCTGCAAATAGTACTGCAGGTCTTGTTGTTGATTTTTAAGAGTAAATTCGTCTTCCCTTGTTTGCAATTCAATCTGATTTTTTGTAAGAATATCAATCACACCGCTTCTATACTTTATTTCAGCCATTTGTAAGAGGTCCTGATTCCGCTTTAGATTATTCTGGCTAATCTCAACCTTGATTTTTTGTATTACGGCTTGATAGTAGAGTTCAGCCAGAGAAATAATATCAGAGTTAAGACTCTCCTTCTGCTGCCAAGTTAATTCATCATATACTAATTCGCTGTATTGATAGTTTAATTTCGGCACATTTTTTTTAAATGGATAATACTTAAAGCCTATGCTATTGATTGAATTATAATGATTATTGGTAGACCCCTGCTCATCGAATTCGTATGCAGTGAGCGAAGTTGACAGCGATAATTCGCTATTCCAGGGGAGTATCTCTGTTAGAACAAGGCTGCCTTGCAAGTAGTTGTATTCATCCGCCGGCTGGCGGATGGGATTGTTTAATAAAAGATTTTGTTTGGAATACTGATGGCCAGGCAAGTGAAAATTAGTAGTTAAGGTAGGGTAAAAGACAGCATTCTGATTTTCTAATATCAATTTTTGCCTCTGTAGCTGTGCGGCACGGATTTTTTGACCATAACCTTTCTCAAGATAGATATTGACCAATTCAGATAAAGTATATTCTTTCCTCCCAGAGGTGTTCACTAGAGTCGAATCCGTTTTTGGTAGAGGCCCTTCGGATGCCAGTAAAGGGAAGGCAACAGTTATCAAAAAGCCCACCGTGAGATACTTTAATTTTCTTCTCATTTTATATTGATCTTTAATTTTAATAACTAAATTGAGTATTTGTGAAGTCTTTTGTCAAATAAATTGGTTCACCTCGTTAGATATTTATGCTTTTATATAGATATTATATTATCCGCCCGTCAGTAGATATAAAAAAGTCATAAATTCTTTTATAAATTATCTAATAGGGTTAATCCGTCAGCTGATGGATTGTGTTAATCCGCCAACTGGCGGATTCATTAGTTCACGAGTTCACCAGTTTACTCCACATATACATTGTAAAATCTTTTGTAATATCCATTCATCTTAAGCAACTCCTGATGAGTGCCTTCTTCTACTATCTTACCTTTTTCAAGAACTAATATCCTATCGCATCTTTTTACGGTATATAATCGATGAGCAATGATAAACACAATCATGTTATCCGGAAGAGAGAAAATAGTGCGGTTAATAAATTCCTCACTTATACTGTCTATGTTAGAAGTTGCCTCATCAAGAACTAATATCTTTGGCTTTTTCACCAGTGCTCGTGCAATAGCAATCCTCTGCTTCTGACCTACGGATAGATTTGTTCCTTTTTCTCCAACAATTGTTTGATAGCCATCTGTCAGCCGGCGGATAAACTCATCCGCATAAGCCTGTCTTGCAGCTGAATAAATCTCTTCTTCACTCGCTCTCCCATTTCCGAATCTTATATTATTGTAAATCGTATCATTAAAAAGATAGGGTTCTTGCTCTACTATAGCTACTTGTTTTCGCAGTGCTATCAATTCAGATGTGGTTAAACTTCTCCCATTTAACAGGATTTTACCTTTATCAACTTCATATAAACCTGCAAGTAAATGGAGCAAGGTTGTCTTGCCGCCACCAGAACTGCCTACAATACCTATCTTCTCACCTCTTTTTGCTCTGAAAGTTATCCCCTTTAAAACCTGATTGTCTGAAATAGACTCTTCCCTTGGCTGAGATTTGGATACCGACCCTTCCTCTCTTTCCTGGCTGGGGTGGGAGATTGCCTCATAGGAAAAATGCACATTCTCAAATTCTAACTCCTCAAGCCTCTCTGGTAAGACAATCTCCTTATCTACCTCTTCTTCTGGCAGGTCGAACAGTTCTCGTACCCGCTCCAAAGCCATAAGTGCCTGCTGAATCTGTATATTGACATTGATAAGCCGACTCGCCGGACCGAATAGGTATCCTACAAAGGAATTGAATGCAATAAGCGAACCAAGTGTGAGCCGTCCTTGAATTATCTCATATCCACCATAACCTATAATTACAATCGGAGCAATACCTGCGAGAAAGCCAGTTACTGCATTATTCCGAAAAGATGTTTTGCCAAGCCTTATATTAGAACGAAATGCCTCCTTTGCCCTGCGATAGTAACGAAGCAGATTATATCTGGGTTTCAGAAAGACCTTGCTTAGGTCCATCATACCGAGTGACTCTTCCAGTTGCCTTGTGGTTTGTGCCTGCTTCTCGTAGAATCTCTTTGAATCTTTACGAATAACCTTGCCAAAATATATTGTTGCCAGAACAAAAAATGGCAAGATTGCAATAGAAACAAGTGCCAGTTTCCAATGTATGATAAAGATAACCACTGCACCAAGGAGAAATGTAAGCACATCCCTTAATATCATAACAAAAGTATCAGCAAATAGTGTACGGAGTCTTCCTGTATCGTCATTTATACGGGATATAAGATAGCCAGTCCCGTAACGCTTGGTTGTTGCCAGGGGAACCCGGTGTATCTTTTCCAACAAATCCACGCGCATATCCAGAATAACCTTGTTGTTTATCTTGAAAAAGAGAAGTCCCTGAAAATAACCGACTACTTTCATAAAAATTAACAAAGCTAACACAAGCAGAATAAGGAAAATTAACTGTTGTATGTTTTTGTTTGGTAAAGTATGGTCTATAATTTGTCTTGTGATAAGGGGGGTGGGTAAAATAAGTATTGAAAGAAGGAATATGGAGATGCCACCAACAATCAGGCTGGCGGTGTGCTTCTTGAAATATGGGGTTAGGAAGCGGAAGATGGTGTTAGGTTGCATTTTTATTTATCTGAAGGATTCTCTTCTTATATGTTTGATTGTGGTTTAGATGCTTTCTTATTCAAAGATTTCTCTTAAACAAGATTGGTCAATTGGATTCTCTTTTTGCTTTTTCTGAAGTGTTTTCACATAATGCAATATTTCAAAATATTTACAGTCAGTTTTTATTTGGCAATTGTTACAATCAAAACAACTTGGTAAGGGTATATTGTTAAAAATCTTTTGGGGATCTGAAAAATCTGCAATTACCATTTCAGCTAATTTCTTACCATAAAAAGTAGTTAGATTATTTTCAACTTTATCCATTGAATTAGGATTATCAATTTTTAGTTTCAAATAATCTCTAACACAATAGTAATATAAATATTTATGACGCTCTTCATCAGAAAACCTTTCTAAATATTTATTTATATATTTTAATGCCTTTTCAAGATTATTAATTCTATAAAATACCATTACTAACAGTAATTCAATAGTTAATAACTTAATTTTGTTATTTGAGTTAGGTAAAAACAATTGAGATATTTCTAGTAGCTTTGGATAAATAATATCACATTCATAAACTTTATCTATTTTATTAGCTATCTTTTCAATACTTTTTACATCCATACTCTTGATATTGAATAAAATTGGCACATACTTTCTCATTTCAAAATATTGAAATAAACCTTCTAAACCGAAGGTATTATTCAACTCACTCATACCAGGAATATAAACTTGAAATGCTGGAAATCCTAAATATGATGTTTCTCTTACATACAAATCAAAACCTAATTTGAAGATTTTATTAACCAAGTATTTCAAATCTTCTTTATCGCTTGTTGTTGTTGGATGTTCAAATTCTTCAAAGGGATAACTTTCGTTATCTGAAAATATACAATCTGGCCAATATCCTGAGCCTGAAGTAACTGTATCTATAAAATTAATGTATTTTATTTTTTTATCTTGTGAAAGACCATTTTTACTTTCAAATGGATCCTGACTTATGTGTAAATATTTAAATCTTTCTGAATTTCCTTGAAATATCTCTGAAAGACATCGTTCTAAAGAACTTATTGGAGAAGGATCCGAACCTATATGAAATGTGTATTCATTTCTTACATAGTTAATTAATAAAACTCCAATAACAGGAAGATTTAATCCCAAAGAACAATCCTTCACAATTACAGAGATATTCTTTGTTTTTTCAATATCCTTTGTTATTTTATGTATGTTGGTCCCCTTGAAGTATTCCAGAGGGATAGTGGGAGGTATAATATTCTCTTTGTATATCTTCTTGATTGCATATCTCTCAAATACCTCACAAATACCCTGGATTAATGCCTCTTCTTTTGTATTTCCAGCACACATACCATTGCTACTAATAATTGGTCTTATTATATCTTGTGGTATATATTCTGTTGAGTTTTTCTTAACATTATAATATGGAAGACAAGTTATTTCACCATTATATGCAAATTTTTTAACATACTTTAATAAAATTGATTTGTTATTCTCGCTAAATATATATTTCAAAAGGTTATAACAATTCTCTATAATTTCCTCGCTTTTAAAATATTTTTCATCTGGTGCATATTCAAAATCAAGAACTAAATTTTCATTTTCTAGCATTTTTTTATATGAACTGTTTATGTATTCCTTTTGTAGATATCTTCTGGTAGCATATCTGGGTTTATTAGGGAATATAATACCATTTTGTATTCTTTCAATAAGTTCAGCATACGCACTGGCTAATGAATATTTCGTAGTCATACCCTTACCACTGGCTCCTACACCAAGAGTCCCTATATTATTAAGACCATCTATTTCAACTCTACAAGAATAAAGATTTAAATAAGGCTTACTATGTATTTCTGTTGTAAATATATTACATTCTTCTAAAATATTTCTTATTTTATTAATCGTTCTATGGGGGTCTTCTGCTTTATAAGGTTTTAATCTTTTTAGCTCTTGCATAACAAACCCTTTATTTTTATTTTTCAAAGAAATGGAAATTCTTTCTTAATTTTGAATTTTTAATTAATTTTCGATCTGTTACTTTTGTTCATTTATAAAGTCCACTTTATACTTATAAAAACAGCTTTCATCAAGAGAAACAATATAAATATAGAAACCAGTATCAATTTCTTCAACTGCGGAATTGAAACCAAAATATGAGTAAGGAATAGATCTGTCCTCAAAAGAAAATAAATAGTTACCCTCTTTTGTATAAAATGAAATATTATTATAATAATTCTTGGGCAATTTATTCTTTTCAATATCTTTTGATGAGCCGCCTAGTTCTTCCATTATAATTATATAATTGTTCGTGATACAAACATCATTTATATTATAAAATGCTACAAGTTCAAAGCCTCTACCAGCCCTTGTCTTTTTAAACCCTTTACTTTTTGTATACTCTGAGGTAATTTTAAAATTAACTTTTCTATTTAATAAATCAATACAATATAAAATGGTATTACTTGTTTTCATCCCCATATATACATAAGATTGGTCACAAGCTAAGGCATTCCATGTTGCAAAAAAACTTCTAAATGCTTTTCGCAATGATTTGTCTCCCTTGAAAGTTTTGCCTACTGTCATGTATTCGTCCATCACTTCCATCTCTTCATTTATTTTGAAAATAATAGAATTTCCTTTTTTATAAGTTGCTCCTGACAAAAGAAGAAAACC
>JBNGDW010000020.1:21991-22333 GCA_049975325.1 Cloacimonadia bacterium
TAAATTTACTAATACTTAATTTCTCATCATCCAAACAATATATAAAATCGTTTCTTATATCAAAATCTTTGAGAGACATAAACTCACCAGGCCCTTTCCCTTTTTTTGAATAGAGTTTTACAAAATTACCTTCTTTTGTAAATACAATGATAGCGTCTAAACCAGAATCAATTTATATTAGATTTTTGAAGACTTTTATATTTTGAGGTTTTGCAAAAAAGAGGTCATCAAAATTAGATATTTCATAAATTCTTGAATAGTTTGTATTTATAATCTTTTTACCTTTCTTTATAATTTTGCAATCCTTTTCTTCATTAAATAATTCATAGCCTTGAGTATTAG
>JBNGDW010000021.1:0-13395 GCA_049975325.1 Cloacimonadia bacterium
GCATAGGGTAGCGCACTTGTTACTAAATATTTCTCTTTTTTCAATGCATCCTCCGCCGGGCAATAAGGCTGGAGATTGTCTCTATAATCTATCAATCTCCGTTAAACTGCTCTAACAAAAATTCTATAAAGATCAAACAATCTCAAGTAATAAAGGCACTTATTTTAGGGTAAAAATAGGAATAAAGGGTGAACATGTCAACTTTTTGCTAGCCTACAATCCGCTTTCAGCCAAGACTATTACATTTTTGTTGACAAATAGAAGATAGTAGAGTTAGATTTTATAGAAGAAGCGAAAGAATTTGTGGGGAAGTAGCTCAGTTGGGAGAGCACAGCGTTCGCAACGCTGAGGTCGAGGGTTCGAGTCCCTTCTTCTCCACATTATCCTTAAACAAAAGATGGGTGGGCTTTAGTGTCGGCTATAAACAAAATTATAAAGTATGAGTTATAAAGTGAAGAAGATAATTTTTGCAAAGGGCATCGACAAAAACAAAATATCTATAGCCGCATCCCTTTTGCAAAACGGAGGAATTCTTATTCATCCGACAGAGAATATTTATGGATTTGGAGCGCTCATTACAGCCAAAAACGCTATTGAGCGAATAAATCGCATAAAAAAAAGACAGAATGCACTTAAAAAAAAACAGGGCTATATCGTGCTGATTGGGGAACTAAAACAACTTAAAGGACTAGTCTCTCATATCTCACCTATTGAGGCACAGTTAATTAATCGTTATTGGCCAGGCCCTCTTACTATTATCTTTTCTGCAAACAAATCTATTGAAAAAAATCCATCATGTTACCAAGGAACTATTGCGGTGCGTTATGTCGGAAATGCAATTACACAGGAAATAATCCGTCAGGCTAAATCCCCTATGATAAGCACAAGCATAAATATCTCAGGAGAAGAGCCAGAGACTGATATTGAGAGGATAATTGAGCGGTTCGCTCATATGGTTGATGGTATTGTAATTGACAAAATACACCGATTTACTCACAAACCGTCAACTGTTGTAAAAGTCGAGGACGGAATCCCTGTTGTCATAAGAAAAGGCGCAGTTGCTATCTAACCCCTGATTGTTTTTCTTGACAACTTTAATGTTCATTCTTCAATAGACCCTTAGTATAAAAAGCAGTTCGAATAATTTTCTTAATATCTCTACTTTTAGCCGGAGATATTACACTTATTCTGTACACCTGAAATTACTTTAAAAGATTAGAAGATAGACAAAATGCGTGCAGGAGTCATCGAGATCGGAACAAACTCAATAAAGTTTTGTCTGGCAGAAAAGAAGATGGACCGGATTCAGATTCTGCTTGATAAAGATATTGTTACAAGACTTGGAGAGAGGCAATCTGAGACAGGGAAAATGTCTGAAGTCGCTATGCAAAGGACATTCATTGCAATTAAGGATTGCCTGAATACGGCACATAAGTTTAAAGTTGATCGTATTGTTGGGGTTGGTACCATGGCACTCCGGGTTGCAATCAATGCCCAAGAATTTCTGCAAAAGGTCTATTCCGAATGCGGACTGTCGGTCAAGATTATCTCCAGAGAGAAAGAAGCAAAACTGTCATATAAAGGAGCGGTATCTTCGCTTCCTATTGAAAACACAAACTATCTGGTAGTTGATATCGGAGGAGGTAGCACAGAATTTATTTGGGGTACGGCTAACAAGATAGAATCTATAGTCAGTCTCAATCTGGGTGTCGTATATCTCACAGAGAAATTCCTCATCTCAAATCCGCCAACGGGTAGTGAATTGCATAATGCCAGCCAAGAGATACAACATCTGCTTATCAAAAATAGGATTACTCGTAAAAAGTCAGATCAACTTATTGGAGTGGGTGGAACTATAACCACAATGATAGCAATAAAATATGGAATGAAAGAATACATCCCTGAAAAAATTCACGGTGCAAAACTTGATATTAAAGATGCCAAAGCCCAGATTGGTATATTCAAGTCAAAGACAGTAGAAGAGAGAAAAAAGATTGCTGGACTTCCCCCAGGGCGAGCAGATGTAATATTGGCTGGCGCACTTATCGTTTATGCTGTTCTCCAAGATCTGCAATTTAATTCACTTATCGGAAGTGATAGAGGCTTGCGTCACGCTGTTTTATTCGATATTTTGAATGAAAATTTTTCTAACAAAAACCATAGAGGGAAAGAGCAATGAAAAAAATATTTTCAGGCAAAACAGCGGAATTAGAATCAATGATTGAAAGCTATCTGGATGGAGTCGGAAAATCTGCACTCCTTTTTAACGAAGCAGTTAAAGATTATATTGCTAAAAATTACGCCCGCTTCGAGCGCCAATTACAAGAAATCACAGAATTAGAAAATGCTGCAGACAAGCTACGCCATGATATTAAATATCGTTTATACAGATTTATGCTCATCCCAGAATCGCGAGGAGATGTTCTAGGTCTTATTGAAAACCTGGATAATGTTGTAGATCTTGCTAAAAAGACTGTTGCTCATTTTTCGATAGAAAAACCAAATATACCAGATTTTTTAACTTATGATTTTCTGGAATTAGCGGAACTTTCCTGCAAGGCTGTAGGAGAAATTGTCGGCGGTACTCGAGCATTTTTTGATGAGGTAAAACTTGTGAACGATTGTATCAACAAAGTTCATTTTTATGAACATGAAGCGGATAAAGTGGAAGAAGGATTAAAAAGGAAAATCTTCAATTCTGACCAGATATCTGACCTTGCTCACAAACTACATCTAGCCTACTTTGTCACCCGTATAGCCAAGCCTTCGGATGAAGCAGAATCTGTAGGTGAAAGATTGGCAGTTTATGCAATCAAAAGATTTATTTGATAGGTAATATGTTTACAACTTTGCTATTTCTTTCCAGTGGTCTTTTTCTGGGATGGTCATTAGGTGCCAATGATGCTGCCAATATCTTTGGCACGGCTGTTGGCACCAAAATGCTGAGATTTAAAGTTGCTGCTATTATTGCTAGTGTTTTTGTTATTATTGGAGCAGTATACGGTGGAGCCGGCACATCTCATACAATCGGACTCCTTGGCGAAATAGAAAGGCTTCCCGGAGCTTTTACTGTGGCTCTTGCAGCAGCACTTACTGTGCTCTGGATGACTCGTGCTGGGCTGCCAGTTTCAACCACCCAAGCAATAGTTGGGGCTATTCTGGGATGGAATCTCTTTTCTGGTCATCCCACAAACATGGAAATGCTTTATAAAATCTTTGGCACATGGGTCTTTTCACCTATCTTGACTGCTATTATCTCGGTTATACTGTTTATTATCCTGAAATACATCGTGGAAAATATGCATATTCATCTTTTGAGATTAGACGCACTTACAAGGATTGGGTTTGTTATTGTGGGGGCATTTGGAGCATATAGCCTTGGAGCCAATAATATTGGTAATATTATGGGGATATTTATCACCGGAGTACCATTCAGAGATATACAGATAGGCAATGTGCTGGAATTCTCCGCTGCTCAGCAATTGTTTTTTCTGGGTGGAATCGCAATTGCTATAGGGATTTGTACATATTCCAAAAAGGTAATGACAACTGTAGGTTCAGATATTTTTAAGCTCTCTCCTATCACAGGTCTGGCAGTTGTGCTCGCCAGCTCAATAACTCTCTTCCTCTTTGCTTCCCAAGGATTAAAACTATTTCTTGAATCCCACGGTTTACCTTCATTTCCTTTGGTACCGATCTCAAGCTCTCAAGCCGTTGTGGGAGGAGTTGTAGGGATAAGTCTGGTAAAAGGGGGAAGAAATATAAACCTAAAACTTCTGGGCAAAATAGCCTTAGGCTGGATTGTAACTCCAATAGGAGCCGCAATACTCGCATATATTGCCCTATTCTTTGTGCAAAATGTTTTTATGCAACCTGTAGTTTGAATTAAAGCAGAAAGAAAAGATAAAAATAAAAGTATAAACTTGACATTGATTTACTCCCAAAATTTCATAAACTTATGATAGAATGCAGTAGGAGGTAATATGAAGACAGGTTTAAACAAAAAGGTTGGAGTGGTTCTGGCCGGCTGTGGCGTAAAAGATGGAAGTGAAATCCATGAATCAACTCTAACCCTTCTGTTTCTAGACCAAGCAAGAGCAGAGACTATCATTATGTCTCCTAACGCTCCCCAGATGGATGTCATCAATCATCTTACAGAAGAACCAATGCCCGCAGAGCAAAGAAATGCTCTGATAGAAGCAGCAAGGATTGCACGCAGGAACATCCGCGATATAAAGAGAGTCTCTTTCCAGGATATAGATGCACTTATTATTCCCGGCGGATATGGCATTGCAAAAAATCTCTGTGATTTTGCTGTCAAAGGTGAGAACTTCACTGTAAATCCAGACCTTGAAAAACTTATAATTGAAATGCACCAGGCAAAAAAGCCAATTGGATTTATCTGCCTTGCACCTGTAATTGCAGCAAAAGTTCTGGGTAAGTACCATCCTCAACTTACGATTGGGAATGATGAAAGCACTGCCCAGGTTATTGAAAATCTCGGAGCCAAACATGTTGTATGTGATGTTGAAGACACAGTGGTTGACCCTGAGAATAAAGTGGTAACTACTCCAGCCTATATGTTAGGACCCAGTATCGCATATATTGCCCGAGGCATTGAAAAATTAATAAAAGATATACTCGAACTTATAGAATAGACAACATGAAAAAAACAGTAGGTAAAACATTAATCTCGCTTGTTCAAGGGGATATCACTCAGCAGGACACAGAAGCAATCGTAAATGCGGCAAACTCTTCTCTTATTGGTGGAGGAGGCGTAGATGGTGCTATACACAGGGCTGGTGGACCCCAAATATTCGAAGAATGCGCTGAAATACGAAAACGACAGGGAGGGTGCCCCACAGGAGAGGCTGTTATAACAAGTGGTGGTAACCTGAAAGCAAAATATGTAATTCATACAGTAGGACCTATCTGGAGAGGAGGTGAAAATAATGAAGAGAATCTTCTTCGCAACTGCTACATCAATTCACTTAACATCGCAAAAGAAAATAGTATCAAATCCATCGCTTTCCCCTCTATAAGTACAGGCATATACAAATTCCCTATTCAGCGTGCAAGTATGATTGCTCTTCAAACAACCATCAATTATATTAAAAAGAATGACTTCTTGGATGAAGTGAGATTCGTTCTCTTTAGTAAAAAGGATTATGATATTTATTGCGAGAGTTTAAAAAGTATAATCCGCCAAAAGGCGGATTGACCACATCAGAAATCTTTGCCCGCTGAAATGATCAGATTCTAAATCTGAAATCGTATTATATTTGCCAGAGCAAAGAGTTTGAGGCGTAGGATTTATTTGATTGGGTAAGAATATTTACGCAGTTAACTTTAATTCCAAAGTATTAATCCAAATTTTTTATCTTATTTTTCAGGCAACTCCGATGACTCTAAAGGCTTGTCTTTGAATGTAATCTTTTCTTGGGCGAAAAAATTTATAGTACCTGAAACAAGCGAAACCAGAATAGCAATCAAATTACATATAACAACACTAAAATGAAAAATCCTTTCAACGAGAAGAATTGTACCCATCTTTATCCCATATGCAAGAAGAACTCCGATATGATAGGTAGGTATGCGCCTGAAAAAATCCCTTGCTTTATGATTGACTTTGTGGTTCCATATCCAGAAATAACAAATCCCATAATTACACAAGGTGGCAACTTCAAAAGAAATAGTTGGTGTAAGTATATATTTAGTGAAATAAGACTCAAAAACATATGTAGAAAGAAGCCATAATACCACCATATCCACCACAGTTCCAGCTGCTCCCCGTACTGCGAACTTTGCTCCTCTTATGCCTAAATCCTTTCTCTCTACAATAAATTTTTTGATCTTACTCATTTTTCGCCTTTAAAATAGGAAAATGGTTTGTGTAGGCCTCAAAACTGGATAAATCGTGATGTAGAAAATTATCTTTTGAGCAGAAATTTTAGAACCAGGGATGCTGATTATTAACATAGGCCTCTTGAAATTCTTCATTTGTTTTTGTGAGATATATAATTCCTTCAATAATGCCAATGACGCCCATGACAAAAGAGGCAACGCCTAATGTAAGTAACCCTCCAACCACCGTGATCAAAAGCATAATAATGCCAGCACCAGTATATCCGAGGTAAAATTTATGTATGCCAAGGGAACCCAAAAGAATTCCCAATACCCCTGCTGCAACCTTGCTTTTACCAACCAGGGAAGGAGAAGGTTTGTACACCAATTTAACTCCACATTTTGTGCATACCTCTTGATTATACTGGGTCTCCGCTCCGCAGTTCTGACAAAATTTTCTCCCCGCCAAGGGATAAACCCCACAATTAGGGCATATTAATGCTTTCTCATCTACCTGCTTACCACAGTTTCGACAATACATAACATCTCCTTATGATTCGTTTTTTATGTAACCTAAATCACATTTTTATTATTGCATCTTACTTAATCGGTTTCTCATAAATTCGATATCGTTTATATACTCTACCACCAACTTTTTTATCAAATTGATTTATGAGATTGTTATCTTCTAAATTCCAGGAAAGTTCACACCATTTATAGCCATGTTTCAAGGCGGCTTGTTCTGTCTTATAATAAAGAAGAGAAGGTAGGCCAAGTCGTCTATACTCTTTCCTGAAACCAAATACAAATGCACGCGTACCGGGAATTCTTTTTCTATAATACAAAAATTTTAAGATGCCTATAGGACCAAGTCTTCCATTTAATTTTTTAAATATAAAATTATAATCTGGCAAGGTTATTGAAATTCCAGCCGGCTTTCCTTTGAAAAAAGCAAACCAAACAAGCTCAGGGTCAACAACTTTCTTAAGTTCGGACACCAGAAGGCTAAACTCTTTTTCAGTCATAGGCGAAAAGCCCCAATTATTTTGCCAGGAAGCATTATAAAGTTCCTTTATAATCTTAACATCCTGATCAAGATGTTTCATATCAAGGGTGCGGAGTGTTATATTGGGATTTTTCAACAAATGTTCCACCACAGTCATAATCTGAAGAGAAGGAGGATCTTTATGACTTTTATAAAATGCAAGCAGGTCCTTTGCCTTCCTGAAGCCATAACTCTCAACAAGTTCTGGGTAATATTGAGAATTATAAGGCATCATTAATACAGGAGATGAATCGAATCCTTCTATCAAGAGGCCACATTCATCATTCATTGATGGGCTTAAAGGTCCGCGTACGAATTCCGCTCCTTGCTCTTTTAGCCACGCCCTTGCAGCATCAAACAATCTAGCTGCAACTCTATCATCATTCACAGACTCAAAAAATCCAAACGCACCCATATCTTCTTGCCATAACTTATTATAATTGAAATCTACTATAGCAACTATACGCCCCACAACCTGAGAGTCTTCTTCTGCAATAAAGACCTCTCTTATCGCATGCTCCCAAAATGGATGCTTTTTGGTGTCTAATTTGAAATAGATATCACTCTTTAAAGGCGGAACCCAATACTGATCATCCTTATACAACTTAAATGGCAACCAAACAAATTTCTTCCAATCTTGTTTACTCTTAACCTGCCTAATTTTTATCACTAAACCTCAGACTTCCTTGATAGCAAGTGCTTACTGCAATCTACTGAACACCTGCTAATTAACATTATTATAGAAAGATAACCTAAAAAATAATAAAAATTATAATACTTCATTGCGACTAACCATAGAGTAATGCCCGAGAAAAGGACTTAATATTTCAGACAGTTTCTTCACAAGAAAATCTGTCAATTTTTTTATGCCCGATCAATCGCATAATTTCAGTCGCCGCTTCTTCTATGGATTTTGAGGTTACATCAACTATTCTCCAGTTATACTTAGCATAAATTTTCTTGCACTCATCAAGCTCAAGCCTGATAAAATCCAAATCAGCGTATTTTTGGGGTTCAAGATGAGGATATTTGTCTAACCGTACTTCTCGTATCTTCTTTAATCGTTGTGGAGAGATAATGAGAGCAATTACTTTATTACGATCGATTCTGAGTACCTCTTGCGGAAGAGGCATATTATAGACAATAGGAACATTTGCCGCTAAGTATCCCCGATAAGCCAAATATATGCTGATAGGAGTCTTGGAAGTTCGACTTGGTCCTATAAGTACTACATCCGCCTTATTTAAGTCCTCTATCTTCATACCATCATCATGCTTTACAGCAAAATTGATACACTCTATCCGTTGAAAATACTCCTTATCAAGATTACGGAAAAGGTTTGGAATAGCCATTGGTGAGATCTCCAGATAGTCAGTAAAACGTGCCAAAAGAGGACCGAGGACATCGATTGTTGGCACTGCAGATTTTCTGCCTTCCTTTTCCATCAGTTCACGAAGTTCAGGAGATACCAGGGTGTAGGCAATAATGCCATCAACCTGCATTGCCTCTTTTACCACTTTTTTTACTTCATCACTCTCCTGAACATAGTGTTTCTTGTGTAAAATAATGTCAGTAGTATTAAATTGGCTTAGTGCTGCTAGAACTACAGTCTCACAGGTCGAGCCTGTTGCATCAGAGACAACGAAAATATGACGCTTCCTTTTGTTAGCAGATGCTTTCCCCTGATTCATGCCGCCTCTTTACTTTGATCACTACGATAAAATTTACAAAGATCTCTCAGGAAGCAACCCTCACATTTAGGTAACTTCTTACAGAATTCCTTCCCAAATTTCACAAGTAAAGCGTGATATTCATTATAAAGTTTTGTATCTGGCTGTATATGTTTCATAAAAAATTTTTGTGCCTCCTTATAAGAAATATTATCTTGAAAAAAACCAAGGCGATTAAAAATCCTTTTTGTATAAGCATCTATCACAAATATAGGCCTATCCAAGGCGTAAAGTAAAATAGAGTCAGCAGTTTCCTCTCCAATCCCGTGGATTGAAAGCAGCTCTTTTCTTAATTCATCTGTAGAAAGTTGAGTATATTTATCCAGGGAATTATTCTGAAAGAACTGTGAAATAGATTTAAGACGCGCTGCTTTCTGGTTGTAATATCCTGAAGGACGGATCAAGATGCCTAACTTTTTTTCACTGATTTTTGACAGCCGGGCAAAATCAAGCAGAGAATATCTCTTGAGATTTTTTATTGCTCGATCAACATTGTTCCAATTTGTATTTTGTGTAAGAATAGCACCTATAATAATTTCTTCCCGTGACTCGCCGGGCCACCAATCTTGAGGCCCAAATTTTTCCAACATCCTTTGATAGATATTTTGCAGTAGGGTGGTATTATCTGTTTTCATAAAAAATATCTTTGAGGGTTTCCAGAGCTTCTATGTAGCCTTGTGCCCCCATACCGGCTATTACTTTCTGGCAAGCCAGACCAGTAATAGAGGTTCGCCGGAACTCCTCTCGATGGTAAATATCAGAAAGATGTACCTCAATAGCTGGGATACTGATAGACTTTAAACAATCATATATGGCAATACTTGTGTGGGAATATGCAGCTGGATTAATAACAATCCCATCTGCCCACTCTGCATTTGCTTGAATGAAATTAATCAGTTCTCCCTCGCAATTGTTTTGAAAAAATCTTCCTTCCCAGCCGTTTTGGGTGAGCCAATCATGAATCATTGCAGTAAGGTCAGCCAGGCTTTCCTTACCATATACGCTCATCTCTTCTCTGCCAAGAAAGTTTAGATTTGGTCCGTTTATGATCAATATTTTCTTTTTCATACGAAATATTATGCATAATTAAAAAAACAAAGTCAAGATTTATTCATCATTTAATCAATAGCCAAATTCTTTAAGCAGGTGTTCTTTTTTCTTCCAGTGCTTTCTTACTTTAACCCATAGGTGGAGTTGAACTTTCTTCTGGAGAAAATCTATGAGGTCTTTTTCTGCAAGCTCGCGTACCTGTTTTATCATATTGCCATTTGAACCGATTATGATTTTCTTTTGAGAGGGCGATTCTATATAAATAGTGGCATAGATAACCACCTTATCAGGCTCTTCCTTGAACTGATCTATTACAACGGTAGAAGAGTATGGTAACTCCTCTCTGTATATGAGAAAAATTTTCTCGCGGATAATCTCTTGAGCAAAAAATCTTACAGGAAGGGTGCTCATATCATCGGTGGGGAAATAAGGTGGATGCGCAGGCAACATATCCACTAGCGCGGACTCCAGTTCACCTACTCCAAGACCTTCCGTTGCAGAAATAAAATATGCTTTCTCAAAGCCCAATTCAGATAGGGTATGTTTTGCCTGTTCAATCATTTCAGAATTTGCTAAATCGATTTTATTTATCACTGGCAGGGAAGCTGTTGATAGTCCTTGTATAAGCTGACTCACCTGCCTATCATAATCAGTTGGAAATGTTGTTATGTCAGTTAAAAAAATCACAATATCTGCTTCTTTCAAAGCATCGGTGATTTGTTTTTGCATTTTTTCCTGCAATAAATATCGCGGTTTCAAAAAACCCGGTGTATCAATAAAGACTATTTGATAATCAGGAGAAGAGGAAATACCTAATATATTTTTACGGGTCGTTTGCGGTTTTGGTGTAACGATTGAGAGTTTCTCCCCCACAAGAGCATTCATTAGAGTGGACTTTCCAACATTGGGCTTTCCAATAATGCTTACAAATCCAGCCTTGTACATTTTCTCTTTTTCAGTGACCTTTCTTACAAATTCTATATATCATAACTTCCAAAATAATCTGCGACTCTATGGTAGTTGTTTTAATTAAAGTATCCGCTTCCAGAAGTTCATGAAATATGGCAGGAAAATCACCAAGTGAAAAGTTCTGGGCATACTGGAGTAGAGCTTTGGCATTATAAGGGTTATCGATTGCAGAGCTAATTTGTGAGTCTGATTGCTGGTGTTGAGAACGAAGAATCGCGATTTTCCAAAGAGTTTTAAAAAATTGGGTAAGCATGATAATAATGGATACTGGCGAGAGACCAGCTACAATAAGGCTTTCAAGTATATTTATTGACTCAGAAATATCCCTTCTTCCAATTGGATTTTGTAAATCAAATATTTTATAATCTCTGGAAAAGGCAACGCATTTTTGTACATCCATCTCTGTAATCTGTTGCCTGTCTTTAACATATAGAAGTAACTTCTGAAATCCGGTATATAGTTTTTGATAATCCAGTCCCACCATTTCAACAAGACGCTTGCCAGCCTCTGAATCTAATTTTTTTTGATTAGCAATGGCTTCTGACTGAAGAAAACGAATTCCATCAGTATTGTTGTATGGATGATAAAAAAAATAGGTGGCTGCTACTTTTTTTAAGCGTGCATAAATTCTGGAACTTAAATCAAGCCTTTTGCCGAGTTCAATAATGGCAACAGCACTGGTTATCGGATGTTCAGCATATTCCACAATCTTTTGTTTATCCTGGGGGGACATATTCTGAAAATTACGCAGAATGGCGAGACGTTTTTGCGCTCCCAAGGGAGGTGTTTGCAAGGACTCCAAGACCGCAACCGCCCCCGTCTCTTCTCCATAAAATACAGATAGATTGAATGGCTCCTGGCCTCGAGACATCAGACTCTTCCGCACCAACTCAATTGCCTTTGATTTGAGGAAACTTTCTTCTTCAACAAAGAAGTATACCGGATGGATAATCCCAGCCTTTATTTCATGTTCAAGATCAAAATATTTAAGCTTCTTAGCCATTGTTAAAATTTTTGATTTGACTTACTTGGGATAAATATCGCCACTTGCACCAAGTTGCTGGAGACAAGATAGCCTTGAAACAAATATAAAATAGAGATTGTTAATGGCATAAGTCAAATTTATTTTCATTTGTATTTTGCCTTTTTCAATGTGGCTCTGAACCATTACTTCCCAAGTCTATGTCTGTGATCTCTTTAATTTGATAGAAGTTAGGCAAATCTTCAATCCCATTAAGCCCAAAAAACTTTAGAAATTTTCCAGTAGTCCCGTAAAGGATTGGGCGTCCAGGTGCTTTAAGTCTGCCTTGAATCTTAATTAGTCCTACTTCTAACAAATTTTTAATGTGAAATTGAGAACTGACTCCTCTTATGGTATCAATTTTTGAGCGTGTTACGGGCTGATAATACGCAATTATAGCAAGTACCTCTAACATAGATTCGCTAAGGGTAATTGTTTTCTGCTGATTATAAAGCCTCTTAATCAAAGGATAATAATCCTTTCTGGTTGCGAATTGGTAACCCCCAGCTATCTTTCTTATAAAGAATACTCTACCCTCTGATTCATATTTATTATTAAGTTCCTCTATTCCGTGAATAATCTTTTCAGCATCTACATCTCCTACAAGAGAGGAAAGTTCTTGAGCAGAAATAGGTCTATCTGCTACAAAAAGTAATGCTTCTATTTGCTTGCACAGTTCCATAAGATTCCATTTTTATAATTTTTCTGGCCATTTCGCCTCTTCCCTATATGATAGAGAAAATAATTATAGTTATACCAATAATCCAACAATAAATTGAAAAGTAGCTTAGTTTGGCTTTTTTAATAAGGCTAATAAGAAACATTATCGCAAAATAACTAACAATACCAGCGGAGATACCTCCAATAATATAGGAAATTCCTGTTCCATCTATTTTCATAACTTGAGAAAGGTCTTTAATATTAAGGAGGGCAGCGCCTAATATGGCTGGGATAGAGAGCAGAAAAGAGAATCGAGCCGCTGTCTCACGGGTTCGCCTGGTAAAAATTGCGGTCGAAATCGTTGCTCCAGAGCGAGAGATACCAGGGATAATCGCCACACTTTGAGCGAAGCCAATAAGCAGAGAACTCCCAAGATTAAGCTCCTCCCGAGAAGTGTTTTTTATCCTGTCGGATATAAAAAGAATCAAGCCTGTGACGAGAAGCATGCAGCCAACAAGAAACAAATTATCAAAAAATGACTCAAATAAATCCTGAAAGCCAATTCCTAATATACCTGTAACACAAGTAGCAACTATAATATAAAACAAAAGCCTTTGATAAGATTTTACCTCTTCTGGCCGCCCTTTCTTCCATTGAAATATAGCAGCAATAAGATGATACACATCCTTTCGGAAATAGATTATCACTGCTAAAAGTGTGCCTACATGTACCATTATTTCAAATAGAACACCGGGTTCATCAATTTTAAGTAGATTTTGAAAAATCACAAGATGGCCAGAGCTGCTGACAGGCAAAAATTCGGTGAGTCCCTGGACTACCCCCAAAAAAGCAGCCTCAATAATACTCATAGTACATACTCTTTGGGTAACACAATTTCAGAAAGGGGTACAAGTCTAACATCCGTATTTTTCAGTTTTTCAAGTATCTCAGTCAGGGAATTCAGGCTTGACTTTCTACAATGGGTAATAACAACTATTTCATTATGAGTTTTGGCATATTGCAGGATTTTTTCAGACATTTTCTCAGCATAACCTTTCTGGGAAACATCTTCAGCA
>JBNGDW010000021.1:13405-21591 GCA_049975325.1 Cloacimonadia bacterium
GAAAAAAATCTACCAAATATGAGGGAACCCCCATCTCTTTTGCAACTTCCCAGCCTACAGTTTTATTTGTAGTATGGCTATCAACAAAAAACATATCATTTTGCTTAAGAACTCGCATTACCGCCTCAAGTGGTTTGCGATACTGCATAACTATCGAACCCATGTGATTATTAGCCCCTATTGTAAGAGGGAGTTCTTTTATATAGCCTTTCATCCTTTTTTCTATCTCCTTATCGGACAAATCAAGAAAGATTGCATTTTTACCAGGATCATCTCGTGGATAAGTGATGGGCTCCATTGGGATATGAATAATCACTTCTCTGCCCTGCTCGTTTGCCTTTCGCATTACCTCCCGGCTATACGGTAGGCCTGGCAAAATTGAAAAAGTTATTGCTTCATCAAGGGCAAGAAATTCATCTAAAAGTTCCCCCCCAAAATAACCAAAATCATCAATTATAATGGATAAATCTGTAATATCCTTATATCGACCTTGCTCGTCTATTTGTATATTAAGAATAAAATACTTTTTTATCTCAGGATCAAATATTCTCATTTGGATGGCTGTACCACTCCTATTTTCTTCAGCTTTTATAATTTTGCCACCCACTTCTTTTACTTTGTCTGTGATGAATATATTTGCAATTGTAAGAGTAAGCTGATCCGAATTCAGAATAACATCTTTATAAATTTCATCATTTCTTCTCTTAGTGGTAACAAAATTCTGCGGCACCCCCAGACGTTCAAGGGCATAAATAATTACCGAATCCACCTTGCTTTCTGACGAAACAGGCATAGTGGTTGGCTCTCTTTCCTCTAATGAGATACTCGGCTTCTCTTCCTCTTTTTCAGAAATTCTTATTACTGCTTGCCATACTAGCAATGCAATGGCTACTATGACAATAAAGGCAATAACAGGTTTCCAGAGACTTCTTTTCTGCTTTTTCTTCGGTCTCTTTGAGCTCTTTTTTACATATTGCTTTCTTTTCTTACTTGACATAGCATTATATTTTCTCTTTCTTAATTCACTATAAAATCTCAGTAATAAAATTTTTGTCAAAATAATTGACAAGGATTGGCTCTTAAAAGAAATAGTACACAATACTAAATAAGTTGACTGAGCGGTATTAACAGAAGTTGATTATTTCAGCCGAGCTTTATTATTAGGAGGTAAGATGATAGAAATACGTTTTCATGGC
Source organism: Cloacimonadia bacterium (assembly GCA_049975325.1). GTDB lineage: Bacteria > Cloacimonadota > Cloacimonadia > JGIOTU-2 > JBNGDW01 > JBNGDW01. Next base: position 14,602 of record JBNGDW010000021.1, read on the forward strand.
CGCGGAGGCCAGGGATCTGTCAAAGCATCGCTTGTTTTAGCAGAAGCTGCTTTTCAAGGTGGCAAATATGTGCAAGCCTTTCCAAAATTTGGTGTGGAACGGCGAGGCGCTCCTGTTGAAGCATTTACCAGAATTGATGACAAGCCTGTACAGATCCGCTCCCAAATCTATTACCCGGACGCCATAATCGTGCTCGAGCCTACTTTGATAGACTCTGTAGATGTTACAAGTGGATTAAAAAAGGGTGGATGGATCCTCATCAACACTGATAAAAAGCCTACAGATTATAATTTTGGTGATGACTATTCCGTCTATACAGTAAACGCTACAAAGATCGCCGTAGAAAATAATCTTGGTTCCCGAGCGGCTCCGATTGTGAATACTGCAATTGTAGGTGCTTTTGCAAAGATTACTGAAATGGTGGACATGAAGGATGTAGAAAAAGGTATTGAGTCTTCTATCCCGCGCATGCAGGAGGAAAATAAAAAGGCAGCCTGGCAAGCTTATAATTCGACTCAAGTATAAGCAGCCTCTGGCCTTTCAGGGTAAAATCTGGGTGAAAACATAATGAAAATCGTACGAAAGGATATAATATGGCTCTAAAACTGCGAACTGATGGAAAAGAGGTAAAAGTAAGGGGTGCAAAGGATATGCCGCCTATGGCTGCATCCCTTGGGTTGATGATCTGGAATAAAACTGGCACATGGAGAAATCTTCGGCCAGTGATTGATTATGGAAAGTGTATTTATTGTGGAATTTGCTGGAAATTCTGTCCGGAACCAGCAATAAAGATTATTGATGATAAGCCTGTGATTGACTATGACTTCTGTAAAGGCTGTATGATGTGTGCCGAGGAATGCCCCACAGACGCTATTTTAACAGAAGAGGAGGGAAAATGAAGAAGACAATGATGGGAAATCATGCTGCTTCCTGGGGGGCTCAGCTTGCTCGTGTTCAGGTTATTGCTGCTTATCCTATCACACCACAGACTCTGATTGTAGAAAAACTTTCCGAAATCGTTGCTGACGGTGAATTAGATGCGAAATTTATTAAAGTAGAATCTGAGCACTCCGCAATGTCCGCCTGTATTGGAGCATCAGCCACAGGTGTGCGCGCATATACTGCTACCAGTGCACAAGGACTGGCTTTAATGCATGAGATGCTGCACTGGGCAGCATTGGCGAGACTCCCTGTTGTCCTGGCAAATGTAAATAGGGCAATGGCACCAGGATGGTCTATCTGGACTGACCAGAACGATAGCCTCGCTCAGCGCGATACTGGCATGATGCAAATATTCTGCTCAAGTTCACAGGAGATCCTGGATTCCACTATCCTTGCCTATAAAGTAGGTGAACAAGTGCTCCTGCCAACCTTGATCAGCTTTGACGCTTTCTTCCTTTCGCATACTCTGGAAGTGGTGGATATGCCACCCATTGAAGATATAGATAAGTTCCTTCCTCCTTATGATCCGGAATATAAAATGGATACAAAAGATCCCCGCTCCTTTGGGGCACTTACTGACCAAGACTATTACTATGAATTCCGCTATAAGATGCAGGAGGCAATGGAAGAGGCAAAAGGTATTATCAAAGAGGCTGGAAAAGAATATGCCGCTCTTACAGGACGATATTATGATATGATACATCCATATCAGTGTGAAGACGCAGAGCTTATACTTGTAACATCAGGAACAATCGCTGATACTACTAATGTGGCTGTAGATAGATTGCGCGAACAAGGAAAGAAAGTTGGTAACCTAAAAATACGTGTAATACGTCCTTATCCTAAGGAAGATATTATAAATACAGTGAAAAATTGCCAAAAAATAGCAGTAATAGACCGTAACATCTCGTGTGGCTATCATGGAATTTTTGCACAGGAATTGAAAGGTGCTCTGTATAATGAGAACGATGTGCCTGTATGGAGCTATATTACAGGATTGGGAGGACGGGATGTAAAAGTGGAGGATATTATGGATATTGCTGATCAAACTCTAAAAAGTGAGAAACCAGAAGATCTGATCTGGAAAGGAATTAAGTTATGAAATTATCAATTCCCGAAGAAGAAATAATGAATCCCGGCCACCTTGCATGCCAAGGATGTGGCGCCACTATGGCAATGCGCTATACATTAAAGGTCTATGGTAGAGATACTATGCTCACCATTCCTGCATGCTGCTGGGCTGTAATAGATGGGCCTTTCCCTTATACTGCTGCTGGCGTGCCTATATTTCATACAGCATTTGAAACAGCGGCAATAATGGCATCAGGACTAAAAGCAGGACTTGAGATGCAAGGCAATAAATCCACTAATGTGATTGCCTGGGCAGGAGATGGTGGAACATTTGACATCGGCATAGCATCGCTTTCAGGCGCAGCAGAAAGAAATGAGGATATAACCTACATCGTTTATGATAACGAAGCATATATGAATACAGGTATCCAGAGAAGTTCTGCAACACCACCTGGAGCATGGACAACAACTACTCCTATCAAACACTACAAAAAAGAACCTAAAAAAGATATCATAGCAATTATGGCAGCTCATCGCATTCCTTACGCAGCAACTGCATCTGTCGGCTATCCTGAAGATTTTGTCAGAAAGCTAAAAAAAGCACGGGATACTAAAGGATTTAAATTTATCCATGTGCTCACCCCCTGTCCTACTGGCTGGAAGTCCGATCCTCGTTATACGGCAAAACTAGCAAAGTTAGCTGTACAGACTAATGTCTTTCCTCTTTATGAAGTAGAAAACGGGGTCAACTATAAACAAACTCTAAAAGTAAAAGAAAGAAAGCCTGTAACTGAATATTTCAAATATCAGGGTAGGTTTAAACATCTTACAGAGGAAGAAGTAGCCTCTATTCAAAAAGAGATTGATGAAAATTATGCCCTCTTGCAGAAGAGATTAGAGCAGTAAAGCGACACGCTTTTTATAATTTATTGATTCCGACTTATCCGCCAGTTTCGATAGGAGCTGGCGGTTTTTTCTGGCAACTCATTACAGAAACCAATGCTTAAAACAATGAATAATGAAAAATTGAAAGATTAAAAAATCTTCTATAGATAATAGAGAAAAGTAAATGAGGAACAAATCACAAGCACCAATGACCGAAATTCAAAACAGTCAAGTTCCGGAAATGTTTAAGACTTTAGACATTATAATTTGTTTGTGATTTGGAATTTGTTATTTAGAATCCGCCAGCTGGCGGAGAATTGTTTCCTGTCTCCTGTTTCCTGCCTCCTTTCCTCCGTTCTCCGTTTTCCGTCCTCCGCTCTCCTTTCCCCCTGTCACATCGTCACCCGGTCTCTCCATCACCTTTTCTCCCAATCACTTTTTCTCCTGCCTCCCTTCTCCTGTTTCCTGTTCCTTTCCTTATGAATTATTGCTTGACGCTTTTAAACACATAACATAATTTTGCTAAAAATAATTGGACATATTTTGCATCCGCCGGCTGGCGGACTGAATAGCATACAATGAGAAAAATAGATGACCTAATAGCGTCATTGAGCTTTATTGCTGTGGATATAGAGACTACTGGCTTAAGGAATGACACAGATACTATCATTGAAATCTCTGGAGTAAAGTTCAAAGGCGCGAGTATTACTGATAGTTTTCAATCCTTTATACACATTAATCAGCCCATTCCCGGACATATAAAGGCACTCACACATATTACTGATGATGATCTGGCTGGTGCCCCTTCACTAAAAATTGTACTGGAAGAATTTCTTGATTTTATCGGGGATGCTCCCCTATGTTTTCATAACGCACGCTTTGATAAAGGATTTATCGATGCGGCGCTGAATCGCTCATTATTGCCTCCACTTATAAACGAATATTACGATACTCTGGAAATCTCACAGATATTCCTGCCACACATAAGGTCGCATTCACTTGGTCATCTGAGTAAATATTTTCATCTCACCAACAACGCACCCCATCGGGCAGAGGATGATGCGATTGTCACAGGAAAGCTTTTACTTAAATTAACAGAATTTATCTGCCAGCATTTTGATATTGGTCTTCTCAATCTGATGCAAGAAATTAGCAATCAAATACAATCGTTTACCTTGCTCCCCCAATATATTACAACCATCAGCAAGTATCTGGTTCGGAGCGTCTTGCAGTATGAGCCAGCAGAATTGCCCTCTGAAGAGTTCTTCCCCCAAACAAACTTTGTTTCAAACATAAAGGAAAATGAGAAGCCGATTAATACTCTTTCTGCCGATGAGGTACTATCACTTTTCGAGGCACCAGGCCAGATTGCCCAACGATTTCCTGACTATGAATTCCGTCAGGGACAGATTGATATGGCTGCATATGTGACAAAAGCGTATCAGGAGAATAAGTTTTTGCTTATCGAGGCAGGTACTGGCGTTGGAAAATCACTTGCATATCTTATACCATCTATCTTTTATTCAAAACATGCTAACACCCGTATTATTATCTCAACGAATACGAAAAATCTGCAGGAACAACTCTTTTATAAAGATATACCTACGATTCAGGAGGTAACAGACCTTTCATTTGCCGCTGCACTTCTTAAAGGCAGAGGCAATTATCTTTGCCTCAGAAAATGGAACGAAGTACTCAGCGATATTCAAGGTCATCTTACCGGCTTTGAACAACATCAGCTACTCATGCTTCTTGTATGGGCAAGATATACGCATACTGGAGACATAGAGGAAAATCGCTCATTCCGAGCAGAAGGAAATCCTCTCTGGTATAAGATAGCAGCAGATAGTAACTTTTGTCATGGAAGGAAATGCAGTTTCTATAATGAATGCTTTGTGATGCAGATTAGAAATAAGGCTAACCGTTCTAATCTAGTGATGGTAAACCATGCTCTCATGCTCGCTGATGCAGTAAATGAGAACTCAGTATTAGGAAATTATTCCAATATTATAATTGACGAGGCACATAACCTCCCACAAGCTGCTGCCACGCATTTTGGCTTTTCATTTAGCCTGTTTGACCTCACTAACCTCACTCGGCAGTTGCTAACAAGAAAAGAGTATCAATATGGGATTGCAAACAACATTAAAACAGCCGTGATACAAAGCACTCTTGATGATAGGAAGAAAAATTCTTATAAAGCGCTCATTGATGATATTACTGAACCATTACAGGATATCGAGGAAATCGGCACTAAGCTTTTCACAGCTTTCAACAAAATAGTTATACAAAAGGGAAATTATGGTAAATTGCGTTTCCAGAATCTGTCGCTATTCCAGGATATGATATCACTGATTGAGTCCCTTATTGTTTATATAGAAAGGCTCTATCATAAACTTCGGCAGGTATGTGAAAATTGGTTGCTTGAGAATCCACACAGCCTCCCTTTTTACGATGAAAATCTATCTGACCTTGAAGGCATCCTTAATAAAGCCCATGAGGTCTGGACAAAGTTACAGCTTATTTTTTTGTCTCCGGATTTTGAAAATTATGCTTTTTGGTTGGAGACCAGAGACCATGAATTCGAAGAAGATGCATACCCGCATTGCAGTCTTATTTGTGCGCCAATTGAAGTCAATCAGCAGCTTTATGACTTCTTCTGGTCAAGACTTGAAACCGCAATTTTCACCTCAGCTACACTTGCAATTCGTGGTGAGTATAAATTCTACAAATCACTCACAGGTCTTGATAAATTAGAAGAAGACAGGCTGATGGAGTTTATCGCCTCTTCACCATTCGATTATGAAAAGCAAATGCAAGTGATTGTACCGAATTTCCTGCCCAATCCTCAGGATAAATACTTCTTCTCCCAGACAATTGCTCTAATTGATGAGATACTTTCAACTCATAGGCGTGGCACGCTGGTTCTTTTCACTGCATATAAGGATTTAGATGCGGCATTTAATACGCTTACTAACTCTGCATTGGAAAAAGGAATACTATTGCTGGCACAGGGTAAGACAGGCACCCGCACGAATATACTTGATATCTTCCGTAAAGAAAAGAACTCTGTCCTCCTTGGAACCCGCAGCTTCTGGGAAGGTATAGATGTGCAAGGAGAAGCTCTGGAAATACTTATTATGTATCGCCTCCCCTTCCTCGTCCCAACAGAACCGCTTGTGGAAGCATATATGGAAAAGTTACAAAAACAAGGCAAAGACTCCTTTCTGCACTATCTTCTACCAATAACGCTCCTTTACTTTAAACAAGGCTTTGGCAGACTCATCCGAAATAGGACAGATAAAGGTGTCGTAGTAATCCTTGATAGTAGAATTTTTAAGAAATCTTATGGAAAATATTTTCTTAATACGATACCTGTAAATCCTATAAAAGCCTCTTCAAATCTTGAGATTACAGACCGCATCACCAGATGGTTTGAAGATTAAGAATCTCTCAATATAACCAAAGAATAAATGCAGAATCAGATTGTGTATTTGGGGTGCTCCAAAACTTCTAAATTCGAAGCCTCAATCTGCCAAGTAGCGGACAAAACTCAAAATCTATTTGAATTTACAGTTTTACCATTTGCAATACATTGCTTATAATTGTTTTTTTAAAAAAGGCAATATTTGACATCTAAGATCCTACAGATTACTTTTTATTAAATATTTTACACTGATTTACAGAGGCTTTATGCTTAAAAATAAAAAAATATTAATCGGGGTGACTGGAGGAATTGCTGCATATAAAATCCCTCTATTAGTAAGTGCACTAAGACAAAAGGGTGCTCTCGTAAAGGTTATGATGACCAAAAATGCAACTCGGTTCATCAGCCCTTGGACATTTGCAGTTATTAGTCAAGACAGAGTGATTACTGATATGTTTGATCATGATGAGCCTATCCCACATATTGCTTTGTCTGATTGGGCTAATATAGTAGTGATAGCACCTGCTACGGCTAACTGTATAGGAAAGGTTGCTCATGGCATTGCTGATGATTTGCTTACAACCACTCTCATGGCATCCACCTCTAAAAAGGTTTTTGTGCCTTCAATGAATGTTCATATGTTAGAGAATCCAATCCTGCAAAAA
>JBNGDW010000022.1:0-20874 GCA_049975325.1 Cloacimonadia bacterium
CGCGATAACTTACAAAACCAACCCCATTATTAATAGCACTTGCAATCTCTGACGTGCCGGGCCAGGTTGGAGGATAGAAAATTGTATCCACCTGTGTATAACCATAATCTATCATTTTATCATATAGCCAGCGAGAAACTTTTACAGGAGTTGTGGGGATTGGAGTAGATTCGCTATAATTTCCGGCTACGAGCAGAGCCCTTTTAAGCCACTCAGGGTTTTCCATATATGGTTCCTTCTCATACTTAAGAATCTTGTTGATAATAGTAGAAAGTTCCATAAGAGAATTAATAGAGAGGCGTCCTACAAGAATCTCAGGGAAATAATCATCCCCTTCCAATAAAGTATAAGGGTGGTCAGTTACATTATTCTCATCGCCAAAATAAAAAGAAGGAAGTAGTTCTACATCACCGATTAGCAAAAGATAATCAGGAGGATTTTCCCAGGTCTCATAGGCGTTTTGAATAAATGATTTGATTTCCGGGCTTGTCTCCCCGGTTTCAGTAAGTGTTGCTATTGTGCAGGTTATTCCCCTTGCTTCTTTCCAGTCAACAAAAGGGGATAGAAAATCTGCCATATACTGCGGAGTTATGATAAGCATATGAGAAGTAAGCACCTGTAGATTGCCTAAATATGACTCATCAAAATTATCCACGATTGAGCGATATGCAGGCAGAAAGGAGGTGGAAATACCTAAATAAACGGTTTCGGAGGACTGAGATAATGGAACAAGTTCAAAATTACATTGTTTGATGACCTTTTTATAACCATTTTCTTCACTGATCAGGTTTATTCGAACACGATGGCCAATCAATTCCCGCATTATAAAACTATCAACAAGCTCTACCCGCTCATTGCCGGGAACAATTTGGTTTTTAATAAAATTTCCGTTTTCTCCATATATTGATACTTCACATTTATTCATCACAATCTTTACCTCAGGATACGGGCAGGCAATAGTCTTATAGATATTCGGATTTTCTGGTATTTCAGGCTCAATCTTCTCAAATTCTACAAGAATTCTGTTCTCAGCCGTTCTAAACTCCCATTCTCCATCTGTCCCAAGCAAAACAAAAGGTATAAACAAAAAAATTAGTATACAGAAACATTTTTTCATTTCAACTCCATACCTATGGTATAAAAATGCATTTTTTTATATGATACAAGACATCATTAACACTAAGGGTATAGAAGTACAAACCAGCAGTTACTCGTTTATCAAGAGCATTTGTACCGTCCCATACGATTTCATTGTTTTGATATTTGTCATTTGAAATTCGGAATTTTCTTATAAGTTGTCCCTTTATATTATAAATTTTGAGATATACATCATTTTGGGAAATTGGGGATGCAAGGTCAAATGAAATTGTTGTCATATCTCTAAAGGGATTTGGGATGTTTTGGTGTAATATGCATTGGGGCAAGCCGGGTAGGTTGTTAGTAATATTGTTCCCTTCTGAGGATACAATCTGTATTTTATCGATGGTCCAACCAGGATCGACGAGGGTTTCATCTGATGCAAGTTTAAATCTTAAATAGATTTCCTTGTCTTGCCATTCAGCAAGGGAGATGATTACCTCTTCCCAGTTTTCCTGCATACCTGAGAATTCTGCCAGACAATCCCAATTAATACCATTTTCAGATATTTCCACAGAGCATATATCGTTTTCCCATTCTGTATAGTATTTATGCCAGAAAAGAAGGGTAACATCCTCAGCTGTCCCACATAAATTTATTGGGCTTGATGTTATTGATGTTTCTGCATTTGAAGTGTAAAATTGGTTTGGACTATCTGTAATTGAGTAGTTTCCCTCATAGGCATCATTCCAGATTCCCCAGTCCCCAGTTATTTGCCAGGCTTCTATTCCATCTTCCCAATCTTCATAGAAAATGGTGGTGGCTGGTAAAAGGTCAATGCAAAGTTCATAATCTGGAGTTGTAAATTGTAATGTATCGAGGTATGGCACGCATCCTTCAGAGGTAATAACGACTTTTCTTTCACCTTCAAATATAGTTCCGGAGAATGCTCCATTATCTGTATAGATTGTATCATTTATTATGTCAGATACAACAATTTTTGCTGGGACAGGATTACCATTGGATGTGATCTCCCCGGAGAGTTCTACTATATCAAGTGGAGCGAGGGCTAGATCAAGTTCTGTCCAACAGGAGTTATTTACAACGATGTTAGGAATCACTTTTTCTTTGTAGCCTTTGGCTCTGACTCGTAAGTTATAGGTGCCAGGGAGTAGTACTCGCCAGAATCTTCCATAAAGCAAGTCTGAATATCTGGGAGCAAAATAGGGGGCGGTTTGTTCTTCTACAATCAACTCGGCACTGAGTGGCTCGCCAGACAGAGAGTCTGAAATATGTCCGGTGAGCATAGCAGAAGGAGCCTGGTAGCCGATTGCCCGATTTAAGAGCCAGAATGCTCCGGCGCTACATCGTTCACAGGTATCAACAATAAGTGCAGAATCAGGCTGTATATTTGATGTGCCGCATTCAATTAGAAGCTGAGTAGTACCATGTGTAGAATAGAACCAATCCTGAGCGTTTCCATTTCTACTTCTTGAGGGGGAAGGTTCATAATAACTCGTCCCGTCTTCAGTTGCTATTAGTGAGGCAACAGTTTCCCCTATCATCTGATTTACCTCAAAGTCTGGCGGACGCTTTTCCCCATCCCATTCAAAAGAGTAAAATACCTTTTCCGAAAAATTCCCTGAACGAGAGGAGTGCCAATTTATGGAAAAAAGAAAGTGCTGATCTTCTGCCAACCTTCTTACAGCCTGGGTTCCACCTTCTGAGAAAGGAGCAGGACCCCGATAATAATCATAAAGTTCCTCGCCACCTGGGGCGTATAAGGTATCGCCATGAATCCAGTTAAAGTCATAATTACGGTTAAGGTCTACGCCGTCAATATCATTACCTGGGCCTGGCACATAATCAAATCCACCATTTTCGTTATTATCACGCTTATTCTTTCTGTAGGTAATATCCAGTTCATCCATCACAACCTGATGTCCTTCTGGATTTATTGTGGGGATAAACCATATTTCCAACTCGGAAAGCCAGATTGAGTAGGGGGGAATATTTTGGTAGAGTAAAATTTCGTTTATCATATGCATAGTAATTTCTACACCAAGTATCTCTTCCGCATGGCATTGGCCTACAAAAAGTATGGCTGGCTCATCTTCATCAACTGTGGCATTATCAGAGAGTTTAACCGCCCAGATAGGTAAAGGTTGCTGAAATGCTGCCCCATTGGTTACGCCTATTGAGTCCACAAATACAAGATTGGGATACGCAAGCTGTAATGAATCTATCTCGTCTTTTATCTCCATATAGGTATGGTAGTAGGGGTCTAAAGTTTCCTGACCTGTAGCCACTGTATATAATCCGAAAAGCAATATTAGAGAGACAGCTAGAAATCTATATATCTTGCCATATATTATTCTTTGTGACAGGCCGGTTTTATGGTTAAAGTATAAGAGAAACATATTTTATTCTGCCTTTAAATTGGCTAACGGAGGAGGATCATCTTTTTTGTGAAGGATGTATTATCCCCTGCAATAAGTTTATAGAAATATACCCCGTTTTTGACCTGGTTTCCATTTAGATCTTTTCCATCCCAAACGACTTCGCCAATTTTAAATTCTAAATTCTTAATTCTAAATTGTTTTACGCGTTGTCCTTTGATGTTATAAATCTCTATTTTTGCATCATCTTTGTAGTGAGGAGGGATATTAAACGAGATTGTGGTGGAGGTGGAAAAGGGATTAGGATAATTTTGGTACAGGACTGGTTTGTTGTTCCACGAATTTTCTGCAATTCCATCATCACTAATATCTATTTTTTGGGCATAGATATTGTAGATGTCCTGTTTTCCGCTAGATCTGGTATCCTGCCATATAATTACTGCAGAATGTTCTCCGCATTGTGCGATTTTGGGGATCATTTGTTTTTTGATAGCGTCGCATATCACAATGCCATCATTATCCCAGAGTTGTTCCCCATCGATTGAAAGTTTTTGAGCATATACATCTGTAAGGGTATCTGCGCGACAGTCTTCCCATGCAACAGCCAAGATATTTTCAATATTCATGATGTCCGGGGGAGCGTTATCACTTATTTTTGAAGCCACACAGGATCCGTTCTCCTGCCACAAGGGCTGTGCAGTAAGGTCTTCATATTTCTGCATATACATTTGATAATTTGTGCCGCTACGAAAATCATTCCATGCCATATAAATTTCATCATGATATAAAAGTGCAGGTTTAAACTGGTCTTGTTCCAGGGCAATCAGTGGGACGCCATCCTCATCCCATAGCACAGTGCCTTCGTAAGTTACCAGTTGTCCATATATATCTTTGAAGTAGGGTGATCCATTCCTCAAATCTTCCCATACAACAAGTAGTCCTTGTTCTGTGAGGATACCTCTGGGGTTTGATTGATTTCCTTCGGCTCCACATATACAAAATCCATTTTCTGGCCAACCAGGGGCAGTATTACCATTTTCATCAACAAGCTTTACATAAATATCGAAATCTTGCCATGATTCGTTCTGCCAGATAAAGAATCTTCCTTTAATATCAGTTAAGACATCATCCCCGGGTTGGTCGCCAATAAGTACTCCTTCTTCACCCCACAGAAGTTCTCCTTCTCGAATTTTTTGGCCGTATACTGCATTAACTGGATTTATAAAATCCATATTGTAATCCGTCCATCCCACATAGTAGTCATACATATTATCTTCTGATTGTTCTGCAGAAAGATGTGGGTTGTACTGATCGGAGAAAGCGTTACATACAGCCACGCCGCTGTCACCCCATAAATAATTGCATTCAATATCCACACTTTGTACAATCACCTGCCTTCTTTCTACCTGAGATTCTTCCCAGGCAACTGTTATGCAGTTTGATTCTGGATATAGGACAGCTGCAGGGTTTTCTTTTTTCCGCGCATACTCAGTGGTGATAGATTTGCCATTGGGTTCTAAGCCCATAGAGCCATCTTCATAAATCACCTGCATAAAAATCTGTTTATCTAAGTATGGGTTTCTGCTATCAACCCATATTGCAACTACATTGTCTCCATTTGGCAGAAGGATGTAATCTCTTGCATCTCCACATAATCCATGATATATAATCTCACCATTTTCAGTTAAGTATAGTGTGCCGTCACTATCTAATATTTGTAGGTAGAGGCCTGTGGACCCATCACGATTATCCCCCCAGACAGCGTAGACTTTTCCCTGAGTGTTTTTACGGAGGAGAGGTGAAAATTGTGTTCCTATTGCGTCACAGATGGGCTTGCCATTTTCTTGCCAGAGTGGGCTTCCATCTGCGTTTACATGCTGAATGTAAATATCTTCATGAGGATGCCCCCCGACTCGTGCATCTTCCCAAACAACGTAGCAACCTCCATTCGTATCACCAATCAGCCGGGGTTCTCTCTGGTTGTTGTCTGCAGTACAAATCTCAATTCCCCGGGAATCCCATACAAGTGAACCATTTAGCCCTATTTTTTGCCCATAAATATCAAAATATTCTATGTGATTTCTTCCATCTTCCCAAGCAATTATCGCCCCGGGATCAGATGCTTGTGTAATGCGTGGATTTCTTTGTCTGCCTGAGCCAGAATAGATTTCCACACCTTCATCATCCCAGAGTAAATTTCCATTTATATTTACCCTTTGAGCGAAGATATCCCCATCATTTTCGTATCTCCTATCTCTCCATGCAAAGATAAAACCTCCATCTCCATCGGGTGCCATTTTAACATTTGATTGCGTTCCAGAAGCATTACAGAGGATTCTTCCCTCTTCATCCCAGAGTAAAGTTCCATTTGGAGCGATGCGTTGCATATAAAGGTTTTCATTATCAGGCTCACGAGTATCATGCCAGGCTACAATCGCGCCTCCGGTGCCATCTTCCCATAAGGTATGTTGGTTCTGGATTCCTGAGGCTTGGGCAATTGGGTTGCCACCTTCTACCCATCCAGCCTCAATTTCCCCGGCAGCACTGATATGTGTTCCGAAAATATCTGTGCCCCCAGGATTTCTATTATCCTCCCATATTATATAGGCGCCTCCTGCAGCATCATTTATTATATTTAGGGTCACCTGGGCGCCTGCCACGAGACAGAGTGGAACGCCTGCACTATCCCAAGCTATGTTTCCATTGGGATCAACTTTTTGTGCATATATATCGCCTGCATCATCTTCTCGAAAATCCACCCACGCGATGATAACTCCTCCATCCCCAGCATCTATTACTACTGGGTCTTCCTGACGGTTCAGTTCACCATTAACGAGCACTCCCTCGTCGCCCCATAAGAGATTACCCGCGTTATCCACTCGTTGTGCCCATACATCACGGTCACCCCTTCTCGTGTCTGACCATGCATACACAACGCTGCCATCTTCTAAAGATGCAGCAGAGCGAAACCATTCGATATTTACACCTTGCCGAACAGGTATCCCATCCTCTTCCCATTGTATCTGAGCATATCCACTAGGAGGAAGTAAGGTACACATTAAAATAATCGGGATAAAATGTTTAGCAGAAATAAAAGACTTTAATTTCATATAATCTCCTTCATATCACTTTATTATCTCATTTATCTTAGTAAAATACATTTCTTTATTTCATCAAACTTATCACCAGCCTGAATTCTATAAAAATACATACCAGAACCAAGTGTCTTTTTTGCATCATTAGTCCCATCCCAGATTATAGTATAATAGCCTGCTTTTAGTGGTTCATTAATGAGTAGATGCCGTACCAATTCTCCCTTTATATTATAGATAAAGATAGTAACACCTGCAGATTCCGGGAGCTGAAATTTAATTTTTGTTGAAGGACTGGAGACAGAACCAAAAGGATTCGGGAAGTTTTGAGAAACCCCATAAGTACTTGGCATAAGCTGCTCTTTTGGAATCGAATGAGCTGGATTCAGTACAAACCAGAATTCGGTGCTATCTGCGGTAATAGTAATGGTATCTTCAACTGGAATATATCCATCTTTTTCACATCTTACAAGGTAATCCGCCATATACACATTTTCAAATTGGATAGATCCGTCGGAAGGACCAGAAAAAACCTGTGCATATATGGAATCAAGTCCTTGCATTGTCACACGTACATCTGATAAGGGGAATCCACCTGAATCTGTTATATTTAGGGTAACTGTTGGGACAAAACGAAATAACGAAAATGTCTCAGAAAAAGTGGTATCACTTTCGGCTTCTGTATATATTGATTTAACTCCATACTGATACCCACCATCTGGTTGCCATAATAGACTGTCATAGTGTGTAGTGTCACTTAGCCCCTCTTCAATGATTTCCCAATCTTCTTCGTTATATCTACGGAGCAGGGTATAAGACTCAAATTCTTTACCATTCTTTTTGGCATTATTAAGTACATCGTTCCAGGTAATGATTGCAGTATAATATTCATCAAGCGTTACCCATACCCAGGAAGGCATTTCAATATAAAACAGCGTAATCTCTACAGAGGGTGTTTGGCCTGATTCAATGATAATGTTTTCCATTGTTGCGGGTTCATAGCCGTTTAGGATGGCTGTTAATGAGTAGGTTCCAGGTTCAAGTTCAATAATAAAATATCCAATCGTATCTGGGGATACTATAAATGATTCTTCACCATTGGTTATTACTATTTCTACATTTTCGATAGGTCCTGGTCCGCCTACAAGTGTCACGAAACCTTCAAGATATCCTGTGTCTCCATTCCCAACATTAAGGCTTACAGGTATAATTATCTGGCTATTCTCGGGGTCATTTGTGTTTATCTGCAAATCGCAGACATAGTCTCCTGTATCCAAATCAGAAGCATCTACTTCAAGGATAACTTCCTGTTCTTCGCCAGGTAAGATAACGCCACTGACTGGATCTGTGCTAAGCCAATCCACATATCTGAAAAAATCTACTGCAAGTTCATTATGCACATAGTTTTCATCATATGCAACCTCTAATCCGATAGTTCCGGTTTCATTTTGGATTCCAATGGTTGCAGAGTTCAGATCACCTGACATCTCTTTATATTGATATTTTATTTTACCCTCTTTGGTAAGAATGATTTCAAAGTTATAGGTTCCATTCCATGTGCCTGGGTAATGAATTACATCGTCATACCATATTATGAGGCTATCTATATTATTTGAATAATAATACACATCTCCGCCTTGAAGAGGGTCGAGGTCATCCCAAAAGCCGAATATGGCTGGTTTTGGGGCATCAACCCGTGGAATACTATAATTGTGGTAATCTGTCCAATCCTCACCAAAACCTATCCATCCGTTTGGATTTATGATAAATTCGTTATAAGACTCACCGTAGAATGGGAAATCAAACCCAATTTCAAAAGGCCCTGCCGCATAATCATTATGGCTAAAATTTACTTGAGTGCCTATATCACTTATATCGATCCAGTCATATACTGTGGCTCGCGGTTCATCAGAATCAACCCAGTAGTAGCCGTATCCATCTGGACCACCATTATACGGACCAAGATTATAATTTTTATTTATAGAAAATATCAGATCTGATCCCCCTTCATTACTGATTGAAATAATCTCAGTCGTATTTTCTCCTTGGTTCAATAAAAAAAAGAAGGATGTTGGGCTGACAACTGCCTCGGGAGGAGGAAGAACAGCTGTGCCTCTCGTTGTAAATAGAAGTGCCATATTATTTTCTAACGGTTTCGCAGCTGTTGGATAGGTGTTATTATATGTATATTCAAGCCCTCTGAAACTTGTGTGATCTTCTATGCCAACCGTTGCATATTGTCCATGTTGAAGAGTCGTGGAGTAACTTCCCTGGTCAACATTATTAACAACCTTATACTGAATTATAATATCGCTATCTCCGGTAGGTGTAGGATGATATGCTGGATCGGTAAGGATAACCTGAAATGTCTCTTCTAAATTGTTATACTCATTTTGCAGGTGAGACCATTCAAGAATAAAGTAATGCAAGGCCTCATCATAATAGTAGCATACTCTTCCACCGCTAATTTTGAGATCATCCCAAAATGGAGCTATCATTGGAGAAGGGCCAAGAGGGCCTGGTATGTGCCAGTTCATAAATGCTGTTTGCTCAGTTTCGCCCGGGGCAACCCATCCGTCTGAACAGATTGTCAATGAAGAGTAGATAAGACCATAGAATTTAATATTAAACGGAAGAGATATGATAGAAATATCACTCGTATTTCCACCATCAGTTAAAGGTATTACTGTTCCGGCGCCTCCATAATTAGGATCAATTTCCATCCATAAATATTGGGGAGCAATATCATAGCCGGTATCACCACTATCATAGCAATAATAGCCATATTCATCTGGGCCTAATGGGTCAGTCATCATTACATTCCCGATATCAATGAGTAACTGGGTGTAACTATCATACCCAGAAGGAGTGGCTAAATGAATCTGAAATGTTATTGGAGTACCAGGAATCGCCTGAGTATCTATCGATACTTGAAATGGGTCATTGCTGTTGTTTGCCTCTTCCCCACTCGTAATTGTCCCCCAATAGCCTATACTATCCAGGATTATAACATTGCTATTTGAAGATTGTAAGATTCCGGTAATATCATTTGCAGATTCGGAACCCAGGTTAGAGAGGGTAACTGTCAGATTAGCTGTTTCACCGGGCTCAAGTATGCCATCCTCTCCATCTATAACGGTATAGTCAGCGGGTTCGAGATATGGTCCTTTTACTGTGAGGAAGATTTTATCTATCCATTCATTATTTTCGCTATCCTCAATCAATAGGTCAAATTGTATCAGGGTATTTCCCAGACATGATGGATCAATCGCAAAGGCAAAATCTTCGCTTGCAAAAGCCATTTCTCCAGCTGATATATCTCCGTAGTCCGCGTTGTCGTTTATAAGGGTTAATTCCGTATTTTCAGAGGAGAGAGTTGCAGAAACAGCATGTAATGCCATATTGCCATTATTTCTAATTCCTATCTGTAGCTCAATAGTTTCTCCTGGATTGATAGCACCATTGCCATTGCCCTGAGATAAGCCTGAATTATCATCATCTATTATTATACTATCACTACTTGCAAAGTAATCTGCATATACAATTTCAAACTCGCCGATGTGGGGAATAAAGTTATGCTTGGTAACAGTTACAAAACAGTTTTTGGGAGTTGAGGTATTGATTTGGAGAGCGACTTCTCCTCCCGAATCAGTATAGCCTGTGCTGAATATAGTGTCATCTTCGCTTGTTACTGTTACCCATGCTCCTCCAATTGGCATATTGTATTGATTGGTCACATTAACTAAGAAATAGTTGCTTCCTACTGGTAGTGAAGTTTCATACTCCAGATTCATTGAGCGGGGAATATCTGTCCAGAGCTCTAATCCGGGGTCACCCATCAGGTTATACCAATAGGAGAACCTATTTACCCAATCGTTTGGATTATTAGGATAATTAGCATAAATAGTATATTTCCCATATGTTAGTGCAGCACCAGTGTAGTATATATTATCTACAAATATTCCATAAAAACTTCCGCCAGAGATACAGTTATTGAAAGCTGTATGAGTGCTTAGTGTTGCTGCGCCGATCGCAGCAATAGCTCCTTTAGGATTAGTAGGTGTTCCAGCCTTCAAGAAGCGTTCGCTTTCACAATCGCTCGTTCCTGCAAAATCACCAGTACTGCAAGTTGGAATCATAACAAAGGGTAGCTTAAGACCGTTATTAAGGTTATCTGTATCACTATTATCCCAGCCACTCATGCCGAGCCACCCTCGATAATTAAAATACGAGACACCGGCATTAAGTGCCAAGCTCATTTCAGAAACAAATGGGCTTGAATATACTTCAGAAAAAGAGAAGTTGGGATTATGGTCGAGAATGATCTCTTTTATGTATTTGTTCACTGCAATACATGAGTAGCCAGAACTGCTAGGGTCGCCAACTAAAAGAGCATTTCTGTACCAATTTGTTTCGTCCATGTAGGGCTGCTTCTCATAGTTTAAGATTTTAGTAATAATAGTTTGCAACTCGGGGATTGTATTAAAGGAAAGACGACCAATAAATGCATCTGCTAGAATGTCATTTCCTTCCAATAAGGTGTAATAATGGTCGCCTTCACCACTGGAATACATATAAGTCGGAATATTATAGCTACCACCAGCATCACCCACAAGACAGATAAATTCTGGGGGATGATCCCATGTATCATACGCATTTTGGATATAACTCTTTATTAAACTTACTGTATTGCCTGTTTCTTCTGTACTTGCTGCTACGACATTAAATCCCTTCTGATGCTTCCAATCTATAAGATATTGCAAGAGGTTCTCTACTGTGTCATTATCAGGATAGATAAATAGATATGAAGCCTGCTGGTAATCTTCTGGGCTGCGAGGTGCTTCGTAATTAATTATAGTAGCCTCATACAGAGGCTCGAAGAAACGAGAAATGCGTTTAGCCCGAGTTTGAGCTTTTATGTCCCCGCCTTCGCTATTGCTATAATAGACTTCAATAGTTGCTTTTTTGATAATCTTAAGTTCACTTTTGAGTGGATCATATTGGAAAGGATAAATCGTAAGCGGAGCCACTCTCATATCACGTAGGATAGCAGTTTCTCCTATAACTATTGATTCCGACGGATATGCTTTACCAGATTGGTAAAATTCAATATTTTGAGCAAAAGGTTCCTCTTTATCCGATGAAGGCTGGTAAGGGAACACAGTTATATCGTGAAGGACCTGTTCCTCAGTAATCGTAAGTTCTATCCTCGGAAGACCCTGGTTAGGGATAGCAATCAGGCGGGTAACGAGTGGCAGGTGGGGTTTGCCCACCTCAATCAGCTCACCTTCATTTGGTAAGGAAATTTTTTGGAATTGCTTTCCATTATATTCAGCGGTCTCGCATCGGTATTCAGGGAGATTGAATTCAATCACTGTATGATAGTTATCATTAGATTTAGTAGTAAAAAACTCCGATGCTCCAAATAAGGCGCTTGCCCATCCGAATAATATAATACAAATAATTGATAATCGTTTACTATTCATGTTTATGGTCCCTTCTTTTATTCGTCATTAATTATAAGCCTAAGAACCTGCGTTCTTGTTGCCACATATAATCTATCTTCATACCATTCTGCATCATAAGTATATCCAATTTCTTCATCATCAATACTATCCAGATATACAGGGTTAGCTGGATTGGAAATATCAAAGAGATAAACTCCTGAGCCTCCCCACGCAATTGCGAGATAATTTCCAGACACATCAATTTGTTGGGCATAGCCATAATCAATATCATAATTTGCGTCTTCAAGTAAAAATGGATTTGACTTATCAGAAATATCTATCACTTGCAGTCCGCACTCACGGTCTGCAATATAAGCATAATCATCACGAATAGCAACTGCCAATGCCTGACCAGGGGTGTCTGTCACACTAAGGGTATTGCCTGATATTCTATCCGCAATATAGAACCCTCCTTGATACCCAGCCAGATAAATGAAACCACTGTCCAATTCGAAACCTGCCAAATCTGTAGGAAATTGGAGTTCCTCCAAAAACCCTATCCAGAAATCTGTATACAGTCCGTGATAGAACATATTGGATTGCGTCCACATTATATCAATACTATCACCAATACTTTGCAGGCAGTGCATATCTTTTATTCCGCTTGTTGCTCCTGTAATAGGGGGCATAACCTTGAGGCTATCAGGATTAGAAATGTCATATATACATATCCTGTCAGTACCACCTTTATCGTATACAAAGAGTAAATTCCGTTCTTCAACAGGATATATCAAATAGACTTCCTGTTGTGGTTCTTGATAGTGGAGAAGCAAGCTGTCAGGTTCTAATTTGTAAATAGAGAAGCCCCCCTGTTCCTCCGCAATATAAAGAAGTGAGTCTGAAACATAGATGTCTCGGGCATAGCCACTGGTGGGGAAGGTCTTCTCAATTTCTAATATATGTTCAATTCCTGTAGGTTCATTGAAATCTGCACAACTAATCAGAAAGATGATCGCTGTGGCTAATATTACTATAAAAACTATCTTCATTATTTTCATAAGGCATTCTTCAAAATTTTTTGATTAAAAATAAGTTAGGTTTTTGGGCAAGAAAGATGTCAAGATTTTTTGAATCTTTTTTCCCACGAAAAATGAGACGATGTGACTGGGGGAAACGGAAAACGGGGCGGTGGAAAGGAAACGGGAAACAATTCTCCGCCAGCTGGCGGATTCCAAATATCAAATAACAAACAAATTCCAATCTGCCAGGCAATGTTTAATCCGCCGGCTGGCGGATATTTCACTGGGTTTTTCCTTTCACCTTTTCATTTTTTATTATTCGTTGCTTTTCCTTCCTCAATATACCACTTTCTCGATAAAGCGGGAAGCCATAAGCCTGGCTACAGCCATATAATTTGGCTTCATACAAAGCATATCCCCAATCTTGTACTTTGGTTTATTCGAGCGTGTCCTATTATCTCCAAGGTCATATACTGCCATATCTGATGTGATACCCACGAATCTCACCTCCTTATCAATAGGCTCTAAATTATCAATATCTACATCAAGAATACCAAAATCGACAATGGCGCGATAGGTTTCTCTGGCTCCTTGCTTTTCCTTAATTGGGGCGACATGACCTATATTTGCCTCAGTGATATTCCCTTCTGGAATGGGTTGTTTTTTCTCCAATTCTATAATGTTTCCGTAGAACCTAAAGGCATTGGTAGATAACTCTCTGAAACGCCTATTGTTAAGAGGAGATGTGCCCAAGAAGGCTGCTTCTCCTATCCTTAAATGGTTGATTCCTTTAGGAATCTTTTTTCGTCCGATAAGGGGTAAAGTTATGGAACTCCCTCCAGAAACTAATGGAATCCTTCTACCAAATTTTGCCTCTAGAAGATACTTATACAAACAAAGCTGAACCAATTTATCATAAGTGGGCTCGACCCCATACATGCAACCAAGATTTGCACCAAGCCCTATTAACTTAATATTGGAAAGGTGGAAAATTTTATCATAAACATCTATAATCTTGTCAGTTACAATTCCCTCTCTGAGTTCACCAAGTTCAATCATTATAATAATCTGATGGATTTTATTTTGCAGTTTTGCTTCTTCATTCAATGCTTTTATCGTTTCAAGGGATGTATTCAGTGAAATGTCGGCAGATTCGACAATCGCCCTTGCCAGTTTAATTGGAGGCGGTTTTATGTACATAGTTGTTACATCAGATGCGGCAATCTTTTTTATTCTTCGTAAATTTGAAATCCGAGAATCACCTATTGAATGCACATTGCCATCCGACCTACTTGATTTGATGATAGGGTGTTGCAAAAGCTTTTCAAGCACTGCTTTATTCCCGGAGAGCACTTTTGTCACAAGTGTCCACTCAATATTATGTTTATTGAGATATCGATTTATTTTTTTGATATTTTTAAGAATTCTATCTGTATGTATTACTAAGGTAGCCATTATTTATCCTTTATGTATCTCATATCGGCATATTTTGAGGTGAATCCGATTCTTTCATAAAGTCTTTTAGCAGGGTTATCATACTCTACATGTAAGCCAACATCTCCATCTGCAATGGCTATAGATTTTTCTATTATCTTTCTTCCAAATCCCTTGCCACGGCATTTGCTATGTACAGCCACATATCCGAGTATATTTTCAGGAATATAAAGCTTCATACCGGTGCGATTCATTACAAGGGCACCAATAAATTCTTTATCGTCATATGCAACCAGCAAAAAACCTCCTTTGCCAGGAGCGTCAGATAAGGCGTAATCAACTGCATTTGTTATTGCCTCTTTGGAGTCTCCAAACCGTCCTAAATGCGTATAAAGGAAATCAACAAAGGTCTCCTTTGGCATCAGGTTAGTCAACTTATCTTCATTGTAGATCTCTTTAATCTGCAACATATCAAACCTCCATGAATAAAATTTTTAAATTTATGATGTTATAGTAACATCCAGTTTTACTAACGATAGGCCCAAGATACTTTAATTAATTTGTTTATCCTTGGCCCAATGTGTTCATATATATGGTCCTGCCAAAAGTTAAATTTATTTACAGGAAACCATAAACAGCTTCAAATAAAGCAGGATAGGATGTCAAGATATTTAATTATAGAGGGGTAAGAAAGAGCAGAAAAATTCTTGACGAAGCCCTTGGTCCGTTTACATTATCAGATAAACAGTGAGAGTGCTAAAATTTTTCTGTTTATGAAGTAAAAAAGAAAATCCAGGAGGATAGAATGAAGATAAGACCTATTGAAGACCGAGTATTGCTTGAACCAATGGAACTCTCTGAAGAGAAAAAGGTCGGTAGTATAATCATTCCTGATACTGCTAAGGAAAAGCCTCAAATTGGCAAGGTGATAGCAGTAGGAGACGATGAGGATTTGCAGAAGAGTGTCAAAGAGGGTGACAGAGTGATTTATGCAAAATATGGTGGAACTGAGATTGAACTTGAAGGAAAGAAATATCTTATTGTTCAAAAGTCAGATCTTCTGGGTATCATAGAATAAAAAAAATACCCGATTAAATTCTCAAAAGATGTAAGGCGGTCGTATTTATGCGGTCGCCTTTTACATCAACCAATATCTGTTCTGTGCTTCCCGGCGGATAATTCCTTTTAGCTCCATATTTAAAAGAATAACGGAAAGTTCAGCAGCCGAAAATCGCGTAAGTTGTACCATCTTATCAAGGGTTAGATTTTTCTGATTATCCTGAAGGAGACGATAGATTTCAGATTCCTCATTCGTCATTTTGGGTACAAACTCCTTTTTATTCTCTTGCCTTTTTGACTGCTTTTCACTTTGCTCTCCTGCAATCTCCAGTTCAACTCTGTATTCCTCAAGAACATCTTCTACTTTTGTTACAAGTTTTGCACCCTGCTTAATCAACATATTGGGCCCCTCACTTTGGGGAGAATTAATATTTCCAGGCACGGCAAACACATCACGATTTTGGTCTAAAGCGATTTTCGCAGTAAGAAGGGCTCCGCTTGTCTTTTTCCCCTCTATTACTAATGTCCCCTTACTCATTCCACTGATAATTCTATTACGAGTCGGAAAATTCCAAGGCTCTATTTTACTTTTGAGGGGAAACTCTGAAATAAGCGCTCCATTTTGAATAATTTCCTGGGCTAATCTCCTATGTGAAGGGGGATAGACTGTATCCAGTCCTGTGCCACATACCGCAATCGTTCTTCCGCCTGCAGCAAGTGCTGCCTGATGTGAATATTTGTCAATACCATAGGCAAGCCCGCTAACAATGGTAAAACCTGATCTTGCTAATTCTCGCGCAATGACTTCAACAACCATCTTCCCATAGGATGTGGGCTTGCGAGTCCCAACAATGGCAAGAGAACGATTATCCTCTGGCAAAATCTCACCCTTGATATAAAGCAAAATTGGTGGATTATAGGTGAATTTCAATAGATCAGGATACTCCTCATCATGAATAGATATAAGCCTAACTTCATATCTATCAAGCAATTCTAATTGGTTATGAACAAATTCCTCATTCTGTGGCTGCAAAATTTTATCGACCAAAGGCTCAGAAAGGAACTGTAAATCAGAAAGCATCTTCCTATCAGCCTCAAAAACCTCTTGGGGAGAATGAAAAATTTTCAGCAGCCGCTGAAGCTTCCCTGCTCCTAATCCTTCTATAGAAACCAACTTAAGCCAATGATAATAATCTTCTTTTCTCATTTCTCTCTGCCCGTTCTATCTTTTGATTGTTGTAGCACCCGATATATTTTAAACTTTAACTCGTCTAACCCTTCGCCTCGTAAGGCTGAGAGTGAGCTGATTTTGTCTTGCAAATCCTTAGGAAACTGATTAATCATTTCCATTATTTTTTCTTGCTGTTTATCCTGCGGAAAAAGATCTATTTTATTTAAGGCGATTAAAAAATCTCTTCTGCCAAGGTCTGGATTATATAAGTGAAGTTCGTTACGCAAAGTCTGATATTGCTCATAAAGATTTTCGGATGAGATGTCCAGTAGAAAGAGCAGGATTTTGGTCCGTTCAATATGCCTAAGAAATCTATCTCCCAACCCTTTACCAGCATGTGCACCTTTGATTATGCCTGGTATATCCGCAATAATAAACGAGTGCATCTCATCTACTTGAACCACACCAAGGCATGGTTCAAGGGTAGTAAATTCATATGAAGCAATTTTGGGATGTGCGGATGAGATTTTACTGATAAGGGTTGATTTTCCTGCATTTGGCATTCCGACAAGCCCTGCATCTGCCATCAACTTAAGGACAAGTTCAAGATATTTCTCGTCCCCGAATTTTCCCTTCTCAGTCTTGCGAGGTGCTTGATGGGTTGGCGTGGCAAAAGCAGCATTACCTCGTCCACCAGACCCACCTCTTGCCAGCACGACTCGTTGCCCCTCGTGTGTAATATCTCCCAGTTTCTCTTTGCGGTTTCCTTGTTCATCAATTTCATAAATCTCGGTCCCGACAGGCAAGTGTATAACTACATCTTCTCCCCTTTTTCCATCCTTTTTTGCTCCTTGCCCGTGCCTTCCCCTTTGAGCTGAGAAATGTTTTTTATGTCTAAAATTAAGCAAGGTATTAATATTTGAATCTCCAATAGCGATTACATCTCCGCCCTTCCCACCATTCCCGCCATCAGGTCCTCCAAAAGGGACGAATTTCTCTCTGCGAAAGCTAACACATCCGTCTCCCCCTTTGCCACCCTTTACTCTAATTCTTGCATAATCGATAAACATAACAAATGCTCATTTCGTTTACTGCCAAAATGGCTAACACCGTCATTTGCTCCTTCGGAGCATCAATGGGTCAATATGTCATTAAGTCAAAGGTCATTGAGTCATCTAGTAGTAGCGGTGTCATTTTTTCGTTTTCCTATTGAATTGATATAATTGTTTGATTTCAAAGCGATCTTCTCAATATCTCTTGTAAGGATTACAAATCAGCACACTGACCAATCCCATATTATGTGATTTTGTTAGCCGTGTATTTGTCTCGTAAAAAGAATCTCTACTATAATAGCAGAACTGTCTATTCTCTTTGTAGAAAAACCTACCATAACCTTTGGCCAAATTTGCGGAAATCGAATCTGCTAACCTGACCAACTGTTTGCCAATCGTCTCTTTGGCGAAATAATCCCACTTAGCAACAACTTTCCAAATATTCTCTCCCAGCTTCATTGTAAGTTGATAAACTTCAAGTTCTTCCAATCTCATATAAATCTCCCATTAATGACTTAATGCCCCAATGACCTACTGACCCAATGACAATATTTATTGACTCAATGACCCAATAACAATATTCACTCTCCAATACTTATAATCTCTTCTCCATATTTTTGTTTCAATTTATCAATCGCTAGAGAAATCTTTGCAAACTTTTTCTTATAAAGAGAAAAAATAGTAAGTTGAATAGGATCATTTAAAAACTCGAGATTAGAAAGCCGTATCCCCAAAAGGCGAATTTTTCTTATCCCAAGGTCGATTTTATTGAACAATGAAATGGCAATCTTAAAAATATCAGCCTCATATTCCAATGCCTCCTCTACAGTATGATTAATAGTATGAACAGTAAGATCGTCAAATTTGACCTTCAGTGTAATTGTGTGTGCTCTTGCTTTATCTTTTCTAAGACGAAATGCCACTTTGTTTGTAAGATGAAGGAAAGTTTTTCTTATCATCTCTCGGTTTACTGTGGGATGGGATAAAGTAACTTCTTTCCCGATTGATTTAGGCCGAGGGGATTGAGCCACCGGGATAACAGGAGTATCATCTATACCCTTCCCTACTTGATAAAGTCGTATTCCAAGTTTACCAAACTTTCTTCGCAAAAGTTCTTGTGACAGCTCGCCTATTTCTCCTGCCCATCTAATCCCCATATTGCGGAGAATCGCTGCTGTCTTATCTCCAATTCCAGGTATTTTCTCTATCGGCAGATTTGCCAAAAAACTCTCTACATCTGCTGGCTGAATTATAGTTATCCCTGCTGGTTTATGCTGGTCACTAGCAATCTTTGCGAGCAATTTATTAGGAGCAATTCCAATCGAACAGGAAAGCTCCAGATCATGTAGTACCTTTTTTTGGAGGGACTCCGCTATTTCTCGTTTTGACCCAAATAGAGGTATAGTACCGCTTATATCAAGAAAAAACTCATCAATACTAACTGGCTCAACTATAGGAGTAAAGAGATGACATATATTTAATATTCGGACTGAAACCTGGGCATATTTAATAAAGTTGGGCTGCACAACTATGAGTTTGGGATACAGTTTCTTTGCTTGATATATGGGCATAGCAGAATGAATACCAAATTTTCTTGCTTCGTATGAGGCGGTGCTTACCACGCCCTTATTCCCCTCCTCCCCTCCGACTACGATAGGCTTTCCGCGAAGATTTGGATTATCTCTTTGCTCAATTGATGCAAAAAATGCATCCATATCAATATGGAGGATTATCCGTTCCATCCTGAGAAAATTGTTTTCTTATTAAAGTATTATATTCTTTGAGGTTCTGTTTATCATCCTATCTTAAAATCAAACACTTTTTGGTATCGATAACTTTATCACCTACTTCTAATCTATAGAAATAGATTCCCGATGAAACAGCTTTGCCACTTTCATCTTTTCCATCCCAGACGGCTTCTTCGTTAAATTTGATTTTTAATTCGCGAATGCACTGGCCTTTGATATTATAAATTTTTATCTGTGGGTCACCTTTGTAGTTAGGACTCAAAGAAAAAGAAATCGTGGTTGAAGTGCTAAACGGGTTAGGGTAGTTCTGATCTAATTTGGTAGATATACTGGGAACATCATTAATACCTTCTTCAATTATTGTAACTGTAACTGGGACAACTACGGTCCCAACATTTGGATCAAAGGTAAATACAACATCAAATTCTAATATCGTTCCGGGTGTTTGGCCAATAGTATCTAAAAAAAGGAGCCAATCAAAACTTTGTCCCGGTGCTATGATGCCATGTGTAGCCTTTGTAGATAAATAAGATGGACTATCATTAGGATAGGAAGGATTACTTACCTGCGGTTTCAGATTCATTTTTTCATTTTGGGCATCTGAATTATCTCTAAACACTTTATCATTCCTATTATTCAAACCAGAATTTTCAATATCTGCAAACCAATGTATAGGCACATCTCTGTGATTTTGTATTGTTATATACACCGCCATACTGTCATCCGGAGCCATAGTTGTATCTATATAAGTAGGTGATATTGATATTGTAGATACAGAAGTTATATCAAATAGTGATATAAAATCTTCTTGAATAATAATGCCTGTTACTATTTCAGGAGGGCAAGGATAATTATAATAAAAAGTAAATTGATATTCACCGGGTCTCATTGGGGAAACTGTAAATATGCCGTTCTCATTTGTATAAGCATTATAATATGCACCATCTTGAAGATGTACAGCATTGAGAGTAATGCCTTCAATGGGATTACCAGAACTATCACTCGCTGTTACTACCAATGTGCCGTAAGGAGGAAGAGATGTAAATATAATATGTATCATATAAATATACCAATAATTAAAATTGTATGTATTGCTTCCATGTGAACGGAACTTAAACTGAATTGTCTCACCAGCAAATTGATCCATACCAGAATATACCCAATCTGTTCCACCTGGATAACCCCAGTCATTGTTTTCATCCAAATCCCATTCAAATATCCTTGTCTCCTGTTCACCATGAATTATCCATATCTCCATTACCTCGCCAGAATCTGGAGAGAAATCATCGATATACATTCTTATAGTAAGATTATGTATATTATCCGGGTCATCAGGTAATACAAGCTCTGGTGAGATCAAGGACATATCATAATTT
>JBNGDW010000023.1:0-6932 GCA_049975325.1 Cloacimonadia bacterium
ACAGATTAAAAGGCAACTCCTTAGTAGAGGTCTTTTTGGTTCATCCTGGGGGACCATTCTGGGCGAAAAAGGATCTGGGTGCATGGTCTATACCAAAAGGAGAATTTACAGAAAAGGAAAGCCCGCTTGCAGCAGCCAAGCGGGAATTTAAAGAGGAGTTAGGCATTGAATTTACTGGCACGGTTATTCCGCTAACTCCTATAAAGCAAAAAAGTGGAAAGATTGTCTATGCTTGGGCATCTGAAGGCGATATCGATCCTGATGCGATCAAGAGCAACACCTTTGAAATGGAATGGCCACCGGGTTGCGGCAAAAAACAGGAATTTCCTGAAATTGATAAAGGCAAATGGATGGATATTTCAGAGGCAAGGCGCAAGATAATCCCCAGCCAATCGCCATTGATAGATGAATTGGTAAGCACACTTGATCTAATCAAAAACAACTGAAAGGGGATAGAAAAAGTGTAGATTTGTCCAGATGTATAATCCTAGAATCTTATATTACTCTCCAACGCAATAGCGGTTCCTTTTGTATGTATCGGTATAGGCGAGCCATAAGATCGGATACCCCATGAAAATTCAAAATTCCTTAGTTCCACCCCTGAGCCGAATGAAAAATGAACCGGCTTTTCACCACCCAGTCCAATACCTGCTCGTATGGGAAGCCATGCAATAGGATAATATTCACAACCCAAAGAAAACTTGGGCTTAGAAGATGTGAGTGTACTGTTCTTAAATCCCTGAACATAATCTAAGTAAAGATTCAGATTCCTCATCACCTTGTATGAGCCGCCAAGATGCAATTCAACAGGAATTTTTTGAGTAATACTGCCAATTGTATATGTGGTGTCAGTATCAATAATAAGGGAGTCTACTTCATCCATAAGATCTACTGTATTAAATGATGAATCACTGTAAACGCTTATTACATGCTCTTCACAGTTATCATCCCATTTTATACTAGCAAATAGATTTCTTATAGCTAGCCCTACATCTATATTTTCAGTTATATGAGAAAAGAAGCCGATATCTAGCCGCATTCCGCTACCAGCTATAACGGATAGTTCTTCTTCCTCTGTATTATAGCCTGCGGTTTGGATTTTAATGCTATTATCCAGTTGCATCCCATCGATAGAATTTATAAAGCTTGATTCCATATCCATAACTTTTGCATA
Organism: Cloacimonadia bacterium; assembly: GCA_049975325.1. Taxonomy (GTDB): domain Bacteria; phylum Cloacimonadota; class Cloacimonadia; order JGIOTU-2; family JBNGDW01; genus JBNGDW01. The sequence goes on from JBNGDW010000023.1 coordinate 1,175, forward strand.
GCCAATGCCGAGCATATAGCCCAGATTTATTCCTCCATAGATTGGAGGGATATGGGGAGGCAACACATTCTCAAGGGGGAGCTTGTGGCCATAACCTATTTTAACCTCGCCGAATGCAACTACCTCTCCATCAGTGTCTGAAAAATTATACTCAGTAAATTCTATATCTTCAACAACAAATTCTAATAACCTTTTTGAAAGGCCGCTAGACATCCCAATTACTACCTGAGGTGTGAACCCAAAATGTCCGATAGAGAATGAAAATAGTGGGAGTTGAGTTCCTAAGCCGCTTTTAAATTGTAATTGGTCATCTGGAATTCGTTGAAGCAAATCTTTTTTATCATCATCGTCCAAATACTTCCCCATAAGACTGTTGTAGTAATCAGGTGAGAAAGAATTATTAGAAGCATCTATAGATACATGAAAAAGGTTAAATGAGAGGGGGTTATAATTTGCACCCAGATTGGCAGGGTTCCAATTTACAGCAGAGTAGCCAGAGGCTTTTGTTATAAACGCATCTCCCAAAGCAAGGCTTTTCGCTGTCCCTATGGTTGTAGCAGAAAGAATAATAGGCAAACCCACAACAATCCCTATAATACAAGACAAAAATCTCAATCGTATCTTCGATTTCATTTTAATCCTCCCATAATGATTCTGAAATATGGCCCTCTACAGTAAGATAGCCATGTAAACGAATATTATCACTTGCCCGCAGGATAACAGTCTCTCCATCGCTTCCTTGTACAGCAAGTTCTACACCAATATAGACATCCGGGTTAGTAAACACCTCTATCGCATCTCTTCCTAATTCTATAACAAGTTCATTCATAGATGCCTCCTGTTCAGGTTCGGGACGGGTTACTATCAGGGAGTCTACACAGTAATCAGGGCTATCATATACAGAATCCTCTTCTGTGGCAAAAAACACATCTATTTGCAAACCAAAGGGGAACGAATTTTCTGCGATTAAATTGAGGGTCACCTCATTAAGATGATCTCCAATGGTCTCACGAGTATCTTCATCCATTTCAACATGTTCAACAGAATCCGGTCGTATCCCTTCTTTATCATTGATAATAAATTCAAAAGGTGTCCGTAAGGTAAAAGAGCTTGATATAGAATCCTCACTGGTTATCGAGACAATATCCCCTCCATCAATAATCACATAAAGGCTATCACCTACGATGCGTTGAGGGATGATATTAATTAGCTCACTTACACCCTCATCAATAATAATCTCGGTAATATCAGAAGGCTGAATAGATTCATTTTCAATATTAACCTCTGCATTCTCACCCGTATCATCATTATATCCTTTCAGCCGTCCGTATAGTCGACCTCCAATATCAATATCATTATTTATAGTAATGACGAGTTCTACATTTTGAAAATCAAGCATATGTTCTATATTTTCAGGGAGGTCTTCAATATCTAATTCTTTTTCAATTTCTTCTAACTCGATTTTTTTATCACGGATTATCCCTGTGATTTCTTCAAACCGAACTTCACCAAGCGAAATATTTAATGAGACATAATCTGTCGCGTATATTTCTACAAAGTTATCAGTCGATTCAGTATTTATTGCATATTGAAAATGAAGGGAATCGAGGATGTTGTCTGTACCACTCCTAATTTCAAAGCCCGAAAAATCCAATAAGGTGTCAGTAATAGAAGCGGCGGGAATATCAATTTCAAACTGATAAGGTTCATCTGAAGTATCAAGGAGTTCCTTAAAAGAAATCGATATATTGCCAGCAATGGGCAATCTATTTTCAAGATGGATAGCACAAACACAACTATCAATCACAGCACTTTGCAATTGGACCTCACTAGCTTGATCTATAATAGAAATCGCTTCGGTTGATCTTTCATATTGTTCTGATAATTTCGCTTTGCCTTCTATGATAGTTATTTCCCCTGTTCCAAACTCTACAATTACTGAATCTTGATGCAATATATCAATCGGTTCACCTTCTGTTCCATCCGAAGTAATCTTAGCATTCAGAAAGTTTTCTCTATAGATTTTCTTTCCGGCAAGGTCTATTTCAAAACTTCTCGACTCTCTTGGACTTATCGGAGAGTCAATAAGCAGGTCTAATATCAGATTATCTGTAGTTATACTCTGCCCATAAATTTCTATTTTTGTCTGATGGGTGGGATCTGAATCTGATGAACCTATCGGCAAGTCTGTTTTGTTAAAAATGGTTACAAAACCATAGCCTGAGTCTATTATTACATACTCAATATTATCATTTTCAAAGACACTAAAATCCGCCTCTACCCAAGGAAGATTATATAAAGGGGGAATTGGTTGGCTATTGATTTCGTCAGTTACTCCCATAGCATCCAGCATTTTTATTCCTGCCTTTGACTCTCCTGTCTCCTCCACTCTTATTGTATCTAGTTTTTCTTCATAGAATTGTGGCTCGGCTTCAATCTTTAGTTCATCTCCTATCTTCTGGGTTTCTATATCTTCTGTAATCGAGAACTGCATAGAGTCATTGCTTACAGCAATGATATAATCATCTGTAGTATCAGCAATATCAGATGCATAATATCGTTCATCCATAAGGGCTAAAGAGATTTTCTTATCAAATTCTGGTGCTTCAAAATCTTTGATTGTGCAGGAACTTAAAAGAAGCACTACTGCTAAAAAGGCTATTAAATAGACCCTTTTCATAATATAACTCCTTGTTTTTCTTTATTTAAATCTCTAAACATTTATTTGAGACTTTACAAAAATTTTGTCAATATTTTTGTGAAAAGTTAGCCTGAATAGTTTCCCAAAAATTTTTTGTTTTTCAAAAATTTTGATGGTGGGCGTATCTGGATTCGAACCAGAGACCTCTGCGATGTGAACGCAGCGCTCTAACCCGCTGAGCTATACGCCCCTATCTATTGTGTAACTAGACAGTAAGCTTAATGCTTAATCCGTTCTTAGATTTAATTATAAAGAAGTCATCCTGGTTTTTCAAGTCAAGATTTATGTTTGATTACGGACTGAGCAGCCGCGAGCCTTGCAACAGGCACTCTATAGGGTGAACAGCTTACATAGTCAAGTCCAACCTCATGACAAAATTCAATTGAATGCGGTTCGCCACCATGTTCACCGCAAATGCCCAAGACAATATTAGGATTTGCTTCTCTGCCTTTCTCAACTGCCATTCGTACAAATTGTCCAACACCCTCAGTATCTAAAACCTGAAAAGGGTCGTGCTCATAAATTCCCAATTTGACATATTCATTAAGAAATTTCCCTGCATCATCCCGGGAAAATCCACATCCCATCTGGGTCAAGTCATTTGTTCCAAAAGAGAAGAATTCTGCTCGCTCTGCAATCTGGTCAGCCACTACACATGCCCGAGGCACCTCTATCATAGTACCGACTTTATAATGAAGCTCTACTTTGTTTTCTTTTATAATCCTATCAGCGATTTCTCGCGTCCTCTCCTCAATTATAGTAAATTCTTTTACATGGCCCACAAGTGGAATCATAATTTCAGGTTTAACATCAATTCCTTTTTTCTTGAGGGCACAAGAGGCTTCTATTATAGCTGCTACCTGCATTTCATATACATCTGGGAATGTTATACCGAGGCGGCATCCACGATGACCAAGCATAGGATTAAACTCTTTGAGTTGCTTGATCTGAGCGTATATAGCCTGAGGGTCTTTATCAAATTTTTGTGCAAGGCTATTTATCTCATCTTCGTCTTTTTCGTCTGGAAGGAATTCATGAAGGGGGGGATCAAGCAGTCTGATAGTTACAGGATAGCCTTGCATAGCCTCGAGGATACCCACAAAATCTGCCACCTGCATTTTTTTAAGTTCAGCAAGTGGTTTTTTCCTCCCTTCCGGATTTTCTGCTAGGATCATCCCTCTCATATAATCGATTCTATCACCAGCGAAAAACATGTGTTCAGTACGGCACAGGCCGATTCCAACTGCGCCAAAATCCCGAGCCGTTTTTGCATCAGCCGGAGTATCCGCATTTGCGTGCACATGTAACCGAGTAACTTCCTGAGCCCATGACATCAATTCTCCAAATTCCCCTGCTAATTCAGGAGGGATAGTCTTAATCTTTCCTTCGATTACTTCACCGGTGCTTCCGTCTATTGAGATATAATCACCTTCTTTAATAACCTGGTTTTTAACAGTAAATCGACGATTTTTATAATCAATATTAAGCTCTCCGCATCCTGCAACGCAACATTTTCCCATGCCACGGGCAACAACAGCAGCATGCGAAGTCATACCCCCATGCGCGGTCAGAATCCCTTCCGCAGCATTCATGCCAGCAATATCTTCTGGAGAAGTCTCCATACGGACTAAAATAACTGGTTCATTCCTTTCTTTCCATGTTACTGCATCAGCCGCAAAAAATACCACTCTGCCCACTGCAGCCCCTGGTGAGGCAGGAAGTCCTAGTGCAAGAAGTCGTCCTTCGCTGATTGCCTTTTGTTTGTCATCAGGACTAAACATTGGATGAAGCAATTGGTCTACCTGGGAAGTATCTACGCGAAGTAATGCTAATTCCTTAGAAATCATGCCCTCCTTGACCATATCAACTGCTATTTTTACTGCTGCTTTGGCTGTGCGTTTACCCGTACGAGTCTGAAGAATATAAAGTTTCCCTTTTTGAATTGTAAATTCAATATCCTGCATATCCTTGTAATGATGTTCAAGCTTTTGCTGGATCGTATATAGTTCGTTATAAACCTCAGGCATTACTTCTTCTAAGGAAGGGAACTTCTTTTTTCGCTCTTCTTCAGGTATACCATTATCCTGTGCCCATTTTACTGATGCTGATTTGTTAATTTGTTGAGGGGTTCTAATGCCTGCAACTACATCCTCTCCCTGGGCATTTATAAGGAATTCTCCAAAGAATTTTTTCTCGCCAGTGGCAGGGTCCCTGGTAAACGCAACACCTGTAGCACAATCATTACCCATATTACCGAATACCATCGCTTGAACATTAACGGCTGTACCGAGTAGCCCTGTAATATGGTGTATTTCACGATACTTGACCGCTCGTGGGGTATTCCAAGATTTAAACACAGCTTCGATAGCGAGCCATAACTGTTTTTTCGGATCTTGTGGGAAGGGCTCACCAACCTCTTCCTCGTAAATATCTTTGAACTTTTCAGTAAGAGATTGCAGGTCATCTGCAGTTAATTCTATATCCAGAGATATATTTCGTTCACTTTTTATCCTTGTAATCTCATCTTCAAATCTTTCAGCGCTTACTCCAAAAACCACATTACCGAACATCTGGATTAGACGGCGATATGCATCCCATACAAAACGAGAGTTTTGCGTAAGTTTTATAAGTCCTTGTGCAACTTCATCGTTAATTCCCAGATTCAAGATGGTGTCCATCATTCCAGGCATTGAGATTGCAGCACCTGACCGCACTGATAAAAGAAGGGGATGAGTGGGATCGCCAAAATTGCTTTTCATAGCCTCTGCAAGACGCCGAAGATTATCCTCAACCTCGGACTCCAGTACTTCTGGATATTTTTGTCCGTGTTGATTATAATATTGGCAGACTTCAGCAGATATTGTAAAACCCGAAGGGACAGGAATGCCTATTCTTACCATTTCGGCAAGATTTGCTCCTTTCCCGCCGAGAATATCTTTCATTTCCTTATTTCCATCCGCATGTCCAGCACCAAAGAAATATACATATTTCTTCATTTGTTCTCCTCTTCTGTCTGATTTAGATATAATTTATTCTTCTTTATATAATCTGCAATAA
>JBNGDW010000023.1:6942-19831 GCA_049975325.1 Cloacimonadia bacterium
CCCCTAATCTGAGTTTCTGCCTAATATCCCTTGAGGCAATATCGATTGCAGGAGAATCTATAAATAGAATCTTGTCTTTGTATTCGATATTATCCAGCCCTTGAAAGTCTCCTGGGCGTCGAAGCACCACAAAAGTAGCATAATCGAAGAGGCTTTGGTAGTTGTGCCATGTTTTTATCTTTTTTACATTATCCTGCCCAATTATAAAAAAAATCGAGGCTGTTGGATAAATTTTTTTAAGCCTTTTCAATGTATCGATGGTATAAGAATATTTCTTTCTGGAAGGCTTCTCCAATTCTGCAAGGGCAAAATCATGATAATCTTTAAGTGCCAATGCAAGCATTTTGAGCCTGTGTTGATATGAGGCAACGGGTTTTTTGTGGGGAGGATTACCCGTGGGAACAAAAAGCACTCTATCGAGTTTGAGCCTATCTTTACAGAATTCAGCAATTTTTAAATGCCCATAATGGACAGGATCAAATGCCCCTCCAAGAACTCCTATTTTCATTGAAGGTCAGCCAATAGGTTCTCTAAAATTTCATTATATCTGTCTTGAGGATATTTTTGTTGGAATCTTTCCTGGACCTTAAGCAATGCCTCTTTATTGCCTCTCTTATAGTAAATCTTAGCAGCCAGTATCAATGCCTTTTTATCAATCTCCCCATTTATATTCTCACTGATTATCTCTTCCAGATACATTAGTGCGGCATTATTATATCCGAGTATATAATAAATGCGGGCGTTTTCATACTTTTTTGCAAGTAACTTGGTTTGACAGTCAAATAGAATTTGTTCAGCTTCTGCCAGCTTGGGAGAGTTCGGGTATTGTGAGATAAAATATTCCAGTTGCTCAATTGCTCTCAAGGTTTCTGTTTGATCATAATGATAGGGCAACGAGAGCTCATACCAACATGTACCAATCATAAATGTTGCATCCTCTGCATATTCTGAGGTGGGAAAGCGACGAAGTAATTGTTCATATTCTATGATAGCATCTTCATACACTTTCTGGTAGTAGTAACAGTTTGCAAGTTGATATTGCGCTCGTTTTACCAGAGTGTCACCTTTGCTTTCAAATACAATTCTCTCATAGATTGGCCGCGCTTCTCTGTATTTGCCCTGGCTCATCAGCTCCTCTGCCACCTTTAAGCGTTGAGAAGATGAAAGTTCATCAATAGCTATATTGTGAGCACAAGATATTATACCCAGTGTAATGATAATAGAGATAAATATAATTAACTTTTTCGCCATGAGGTTATCTATATAGTTTATCTTCAAGTTCATGAATCTTTTTATTTACAAGACTGATACGTTCATATTCTGGATATTGCTTAGCGATTTCCCGTAGCTGTGCCAGGGCACCTTCGTATTCTCCCATATCCTCGAGGCAATATGCAATCTTGAGTTTGGCGTCGAGAAATTTTTCGGATCCTGGATAGTTAATAATAACTTTATCAAATTGATAGATAGCAGTTTCGTATTCTTCAAGCGAGTAATAACATTCAGCGAGCCAGTATTGGGCATTTGGAGCCAGTGAATGGTTAGGAAAACGATTGAGAAATTCAGAAAAAGCATTGAGAGCTGCTTTGAATTCTCCCTCAAGGTACATCTGTCGAGCCTTACTATAGATAGACTCTGCTGTATCATCTTCCGCGAAAACATACTCATCTTTAGAGGAAGGAGTCTTCCCTTGCTCCTGCCAGGACTCGATAACTGCCTGATGCTCTGAGAGTTGAGAATTAAGTATATCAATCTGATTTTCTAAGCGCGTAATTTTGGATTGAAGTATATCCACAGCCACCAACTTATCCTCAACTTCACTGATGCGCTGGTCATATTCAGTATTCATTTTATCAAGCTGACTTTTTATGCTGTCCATTTCTGTTTGAACTTCTGCCATATCTGCAGGTCCTGCCACTGGAGTTTGATACCCCCCCATCTGGGCACATTGGGTAAAACCAAGGGCAGTAACTAAAATTAGCAAAAGCTTGGCTACTTTTCCCATCTTACTTAGTGATACTTTTCAAAGAAGCTTTTGTAAGCAAGATATGTTGAATATAAATCTCCCTTACTTGCCACCTCGAAAGGTGAATGCATAGCGAGTACAGGGGGGCCACAATCGATCACATTAGCATTGTATTCTGCCACAAATTTTGCTACAGTTCCGCCTCCGCCTACATCTACCTTGCCTATCTCGCCAGTTTGCCAGCAGATATTATTTGAATTAAAGAGGGCACGAATCCGGGCAACGAGTTCTGCACTGGCATCATTTGCTCCCCTCTTACCAGCACTCCCTGTAAATTTTGTAAGACAAACGCCGTAACCCAGAAGAGCTGCATTCTGCTTCTCATGTAGTTCAGGGAATAATGGATTGAGAGCCACATTCACGTCTGCCGAGATTACAGTAGAATTTGAAAGTATTTCCCGGAGAAATTTAGAACTGTCATAACCAGCAAAACCAATCAAATCCGCAATAAAGTTTATATAGAATTGTGAGGTGATTCCTGTATTACCTGTGCTTCCAATCTCTTCTTTATCAGCCATAAATATGATAGCAGTCCTTTCATTCTCCTTCGTATCCAGAAAGCCACGAAGAGATGAATATACACATATACGGTCGTCATGTCCATAAGAGCCTATCATACTACGATCAATACCAACATCCCTGGCAGAAAAGGCGGGAACAATGGTAAGCTCTGCACTGATAAAATCCTCTTCTCTAATACCATACTCTTTTTCTAAAAGAGAAAGGCAATAAAGTTTTATCCCATCCTTTTTAGATTGTGGATAGGGAATAGACCCAAATAAAAGTCGAAGTTTATCAGCATCTATAGCTTCATCTAATTTTTTCTTAAGTTGATCTTTTGCAAGATGAGGAGCTATATCAGTAAATGTGAACACCGGGTCATCTGGCTTATTACCTATTGATATATCAACTGCTTCTCCATCCTCTTTTATAACAACTCCCATGATTGCCAAGGGCATAGCCATCCATTGATATTTTTTGATACCTCCGTAATAATGGGTATGCAACATTGCAAGTTTAGCATTCTTGTCTTCAAATAATGGCACCTGCTTTAAGTCGATACGCGGAGAATCAATATGGGAAACGATAAGGTTTACTCCACTTCTTATGTCAAGATTCCCAAAATTTGCCGCTATGATATTCTTCCCTCTGTTTATCTGAAAAACCTTCTTCTTATCTTTTGGAGTATCTTTATCTAAAAGGACAAAACCATTTTGCAAGAGAATATGCTCTGTTTCTGCTACCACCTGGCGTTCTGTTTTCCCTTTATCTAAAAAATCCATATATGACTTCGCAAAATCAAACGCATTTTTCTTTTCAACTTCTGAAGCAATCTCCCAGAAATTTTCCCGTCTATAAGATAATCTTTCTTCCAATTCCGTAGTTTGATCTTTTTCTGACATTTTTTATCCTTTCTAATTGTTCACACATTTATTTTTTCAGCGATGGCCTTAGCCATATCCAGGGTTGACGCATCTCCTCCGATATCATAAGTACGCACCTTGCCTTCTCTCAGGACCTCTGCCACAGCATTTTCAACTTTTAAGGCGGATTCATTCTCTCCCAGATAATCAAGCATCATTTTTACACTCAAAATCATAGCTGTGGGATTGACTCGATACTTACCAGCATATTTAGGAGCACTGCCATGGGTCGGTTCAAACAGGGCAAAATCTTCTCCGATATTACCACTAGCAGCGAAACCTAATCCGCCTATAAGCTGCGCACATAAATCAGAGATAATATCTCCAAACATATTGGAAGTGACCAGTACGGAGTAATTTTGTGGATTCTTAATAAGCCACATTGCCATTGCGTCAACGTTTACCTCCCACATTTCAATATGAGGATACTTCTTTGCTACTTTTCGCGCCTCTCTCAACATCAGACCGCTTGTTTCCCGAATCACATTTGGTTTTTCAATAACGGTTACACTGGGGCAGTGATGCTCATCAGCATATTCAAAAGCAGCTTCAACAATTCTTCTACAAGCCTTCCTCGTAAAAATTCTACAGGAAATTGCCATATCCTCGCCAGGCACATCTTTGAATTTTTTCATCTTTGAACTGGTTTCCATAAGGGTATCGTAAAGATTTTGAGGCACAGGATGGAATTCTACTCCAGAATATAACCCTTCTGTATTCTCCCTAAATACAACAATATCGATATCATCTCTATAGACAAGAGGGTTCCCTGGATAGGCTTTGCAAGGTCTAAGGTTAATATAAAGGTCAAAAAGTTGTCTCAGTCTTACAATTGGACTTGAATAAACATACCCTTTCCCTTGCAGTTCAGGGATCAGCTCTTTTTCTGCTTCTTCTTTGGGTTTTGAGGTAATCGCACCAAAAAGGGCACAATCAACAGTTTTCAGCATATCAATAGTTCTCTGGGGAAGAGGATCACCTTCCTTACACCAGAATTCCCATCCAACATCACCCGGTATATACTCGGCGTTGAGTTTGACTTGTTCTAAAACGATTTTCGCGGCTTCCGTTACATCCTTCCCAACACCATCACCGGGTAACCACGCAATACGATATTTGCTCATATTTGCTCTCCCTTTTATTCTTTACTTTCAGGATAAGTTATACTTTTAATTTTATAATGTTTGACTCCAGCAGGAACTGTTACTTCTATTTCATTACCGACTCGCTTACCAAGTAGAGCCTTCCCAATAGGAGAATTACAGGAAATCTTATGTATCCCCGGCGCTTTACCAGCCTCATCCTCTCCAACGACTTGATATGAAAAACTTTTTCTTCTTTTTAGATCATATAGTTCTACCACAGCTCCAAATCTAACTTCATCTTTTTTAAGGTTTGCTGTATTTATAACCTTGAGGGATGCCACTTTTTGTTGAAGTTTAGCAATTTCATTCTCAATTTCCTGTTGTTTTTCCCGCGCAGCATGATATTCGGCATTCTCACTTAGATCTCCCATTTCTCTGGCATGGGAGATGCGCTTTACAATTTCCGGGCGTTCAATTTCTATAAGTTCTTTCAATCGCTTTTTTATTTTCTCAAGCCCTTCTCTTGAGATGTATTCTTGTGCCATTACTTCCTCAACTTAGAAAGATTTTTCCGAGCCTGTGACGCTGCTTTTTTTATTCTCACATTTCCACTTTTCTCCCATCTTTCTATACTATTCCTCACAACCTCTGAATCTTCAGATACTGCATAGGCAAGGATTTCTACAAAGTTCGGATTATGTGTATTCTGAAATTCTTCATAAACTTCTCTGTAATAATCTTTATCGATGCCATATAATGTTCGGAGAAGCAAGGCATTCCCCTTTCTAACACTGGAATTATCTATATTCCATAACGATTCACACCTTTCAAGTATTTGATATGCCATATTCTTATTCCGCCTAATAAAATTTCGTAAGACCCTGAAAATATTTTTTAGCACGGCATCGGAAGGTGTCTTACGTATCCAATCAACTAATGCATCTACATATTCCCCAGGATACTTTTTAAGCAGGTGATAGATAATCGTATCAAAAATCTTTTTTATTTCTGATTCGTCTTCCATATTCTCAATCAGTTCTATAAGTAACTTATCGTATTCTCCTGGATACCGCCTTACGATTTTTTGCATTATGATATTAAAAATATGTTTACCTGCTCCACCTTTGTTTTCATGAATATATCGCAGAAAATCCATATACTGTTCAGGATCACGAATAATTTTCTTCCCTATCTCTTTTGCCACAAAGGTAATCACTTCCTGCGGTATATCTCCATTTTGCCGCTCAGGATACACATTATAGATTATTTCAAAATCGTAATCCCTTGCTGGAATTTTGTTCTCAACAAAATCCTTAACATCTTTCTTTAGTCTTTGTTGCCAATCGTAAGAAATCATCTTATACCTATCTTTATCGTACTACAGAGATTTTACCATTTTTATAATCATCAGAATATTTTATCAAATAAAAGTATACCCCGGAACTTATCTCTCTCCCAGCATCATTGCGAAGGTCCCACTCTACACGATTCATACTTTGTGAAAGCTGAGTATCTGAAAGGCTCTTTACAAGATTTCCTGCAAAATCATAAATATAAATTTTAACCTTACCGCTGGTCGGGAGATTGTCAAAAATAACTCTTCCTGAATTAGGGACAACTGGATTAGGATAAACAATGATATAATCAAGATTTTTTATCGGGATGAAGATTTTTACAATATTTTTCCCTGGTAGAATCACATTCCCGGCAAGGTCTTCTATATTATTTACTCGAATAAAGTACAATTCCTTTGCTGGTTTAAGAGATTCAGAAAGCGTAAGGCATACCTCTATCTTGTTATCATTAAGAGCAATATCCTTTATGCTGATATGGTTTGCATCTTCAGGAAAGATAAGGAGATAGTTTTCTTTATTTTCTGCAGTGGCTTGAGTAACCGCCTCGCTAAAGCGAATGGTGACCATATTGCCTGCTACCAGTTCACTCCCTACAATTGCTGGCCTTTCCACATCCTGTTTGAACTCAAAAGTAACAATGGTATCTGGAATGGGTGTATTATAAAGTCCTGCCAGGTTCTGCACAGACAGAAGATATGGAGAATCTTCCTGTTTAAGCACTGATTCAAAGGTCAAAAGCAGGCTTTGTTCACTGTTTGTGCGAATAACTGAGACGGGAAAGCCATAATTTTCCAGCTCAAAGTTGGCAGGATTCTCAGATGATTGATTTAAAGAACTGTCAAAATCTATTTGCAGGGCATTAAGAGACTTCATTTCTACTTCCTGGAGCAGAGGTGGGGCTGCAGGCACTACATGTTTTTCTACCGTTCTATAGCTTTCCTCTTCATTCTGAAAGGCGCTAACCTGATAGAAATAATCATAATCTGGATGTATACTAAAGGAGTCGATAAAAGTGATTACCTCTACAGGGGTAATCAGGTCAGGATACACAGAAAATGTTGTAATCCTATCTCCCAGTCTCCTATAAACCCTGTATGAATCCGCTTCTGCTACAGCATTCCATGTAAGCCTTACCTTAGTACCATTTATTGGTATTGCCCGGAAATCTTGTGGCATTGAAATTTCTGGTAAATCGTCAGGATATTGATAAATCACCATTCGCAAAGAATCCAGCTCATCATATTGATTGAAAGCCACCTCTGACACACCATTATTATCCAGGTCTAAGGTGGCAGGATAGGGACTTCTATACGCTTCTCCTACCCAGACAGGTTTAAATGTATGACCTTGCAGTTTATAAATATATGCCTCAGGACAGGCTATGATTATCACTTCATCCCCATTATCATTCTCCGGGTCCAGATCTGTTATACAAATTCCATTTAAAGATGCTACACCGGAGATTTCAGTATCTGAGATTATTACAGGCTCACCTTGGTCATTATATTTAAAAACAAAATACTTCCAAAACTGATTATCTAAATCAAGTATATCTTCTGTATAGCCTCCAACAACAAATTCATTCTGCCCATCTGCATCGAGGTCTCCTATGCCAGTGTATAAGGCATTGAATATTGGAATAGTAAGAGTGTCCCGCAAGTTAACATTTCCATCTATAACCTCATAGATAAGGATATCGCCGTCTTCATCAGAAAGGAGGATATTAAGATTACCATCATGGGTAAGGTCACCAAATTGTGGGTGTTCTGTTAATTGATTGCGGGAAAGCGGCTTTTTGACTGAGGTGGTGTTTAGAAGCCATTGGCCACTATAGACAAATTTCTCTCCCTCGCGACGATAGATTTTATAGTTGGCTGAAAAAGTATCTGTAGAACGAAGCAGAAGCTCATCATTCCCATCGCTGTCTATATCAAAGGACACCCCTCCATAAAAACCAGAGAGCCCATCAACAAAAATTTCCGGAAAAGAATTCTCTTGACCAGCTTCATAAACAAAAATAGAATCTATGATGCTACCCAGAAGCTCTATTTTTCCATCCCCATTTGAATCACCAGTAGACCATGGTTGAAAATTTATTGGCATTGTATGGACAACTTTCAATGAATCTTGCTCCTTCTCACAAAGGCGAACAGGCCCGTATAACCCTTCTTGTGGAATCTCCATAAATATTAATTCCTGTTTCCCGTTCCCATCTATATCAAATTCATTTGGACAGCAGAATCCTGGTTTAGGATATGTAATTGTTTTTTCAAATCCACTGGTAGGAACAGTGGCATTATCCACATTTATTGCAGATTCAAAAAGGGGTGATGATGCTTTCAGCCCTGAGCGATTTGTTGCTTCAAGATAAAATGAAATTCCTGCCGAGGGTAGGTATTCAGGTAGGGGAAGATTTGCACTGGAAGAAAATTTGTTATCTATAACAGCAAAACTATCTGGCGTATCCAGAAAACATTTGGCTAAAAATTGTACAGGTTCATTAGTACTGGCAGTAATATAGTATCGTTTCCTATCAAAATCATATCTGGTAACAGGGGCGATAGCGAGATTATTATCGACTGTAACAAACTCCGGAGGCGATTGATCGATATAAATTTTTATTATATCAACAAACTGATTCCCATATTTATCATATACAGCAACTCGTAAATAATAGGTAGAATCCTCGATACCGAATATATTAAAATTTGCAAGGGTATCATTTAATACAATATTTTCGTAATATTCTGGGACTTGATTATGGGTTAATACATCCAACCAATCGCCCTCATCTGGATTGGGACTGGTTGTGTACATAACTGAATAACGGAAGAAATCCGGGCAAAAGGCAGTACCAATCACAGGGAAGTCTTCGGAAAAACCTTCTCCATAAGAAGGGAAGGAGATCTCGGCTTTTGGAACTTCTTCCAAATTGGCTAGTAATAAAAGTCTCTCAACATCCAAAAGACCATATCCAAATTGACTATCGTAGCCTGGTAAACCTAAATCCTGACATGATTGATAAAGCAATTGTGTAACTCTACCATGGGATAAAGAAGGATTATACGAAAGCAAAAGACCTATAGCCCCGACAACAAATGGAGAAGTAAAAGAGGTACCGCTACCCTTTTCATATCCCCCTCCTAATGTGGTGCTATAAATATTCAACCCGGGTGCGCAAAGATCAAGTCCTTCTCCATAACTTGAAAAGGTACACAATTCAGAGTTCTCATCAATGGCTGTTACAGATATCACATTATTAAATGCAGCAGGATACATAAGGCGTGCCTCGGACTCGTTTCCAGCAGAGGCGACTATCACTACTCCCATTTGTGTGGCGTATTCACAACCATCTCTGATGAGAGGGGAAAGCTGTGTATCTCCCCAGCTTATACTTATAATCTGGGCTCCATTTTCCGCGGCATACACGATTGCAGCTGATACATCATCATCCTCAAGGTAACCTACTCCTTGTTCTGTTTTAAACCCGGCTCTCAATGGCATTATCTTACAATGCCAGGATGTTCCAGCAATCCCAAGGTTATTGTTTGTTTCGGCAGCAATAATCCCAGCACATTGGGTGCCATGACCAAGATCATCCATAGGGTCGTTGTCTCTGTCTTGGCAATCCCCCATAGCGTCAGGAATATTTGTGTCTGTAAAGTCCCAGCCTTGCCAATCATCGACAAAACCATTCCCATCATCATCTATTCCATTCCCCGGGATTTCATCATGGTTAATCCAGATATTATTAGTAAGATCCGGGTGAGTATAATCTACTCCTGAGTCAATAAGCCCAATTACTATCTGCTCATTCCCTGTTTCTATTTCCCAAGCCTGTTCTGCATTAATTATAGGAAGACCCCACTGTTTGTAATAATCCAGGTCATTGGGTATAATAGAACAAAACTCATTAAGATAGTTCGGTTGAATATAAGCGATTTCTGTTGAGTTCTTGGAATGGTTGGCAAGCCTTTCAAAATCGAGCTTTTTCGCACATTCTATATGGTAAATATAAAAGTCATTCTTTTCTAGGATAGGGGAAATGCTCTTAACCTTATACTCTCCAATTATACTATCAAACCTGTTTATACCAGTAGATGTTCCTCTAATTTCAGCCTCTTTTTGAAAACGAACGATAAGCTCATAGGGTGAAGGTTCAATGCCCCAGAGGCAATTAAGAGAAGCAAAGGTGAAAAGACTTACGATAATTAGTATCTTTTTCATTACTGATTAAAAATCGTAGGCGACAGAAATCATATGTACTGAGCCGAGACCGCTACTATACGGCACAAAGGCATAGTCAAAGTGAAAATCATTAAGCTTAATGCCTATGCCAGCAGTAAAGTCATGTTCATCATAATTAATCTTATACCCCAGCCGTGTATATGCTATTTCAGCAAATCCATACTCTAACCCCAGATTTAAGCGTGGATTATCTATGCCTACACTTTTAACCAAATCCATCATCAAGGCTGCAAAGGATTGTGAAGCAAAGTGATGAACGTAGCCAAGTCCAATCTTATAGGTACGAGGAAATTCTATGCGTTCGCTGTTCATCTCGCCTGAAAAGCCAATATTTTGTACGACCGCGGCAAAATTAAGTCCGATTATCGGTGTGTCATAAAGGATACCCACATCAACTCCTGCACCCATAGAATTATCTGTATCAATTTTTTCTCCCACAATTTTAAGATTTACCCCTCCATAAAGAGCACTAGAAAACCTGTGGGCAAAATTACCCCCTATAACAATATCAACTGGGTGATATTCTCCTGTTGGCTGGCCATTATCATTATATTTATCTATTTTGCCATAGTCGAGATAAGTCATTCCGAGGCCATAGCTCCGCCTCTCCCCTTGAATACTAACAGATGCATGTTCAATATTAAGATCAAAAATATAGCCAGTGTGGGAGGCACAAAAATTAGAAGAGGAAGAGAGCAAGGGTGCGGCAGGATTATACCAGAATACAGTTGCATCCCCATAGCCAGCTGATATTGCCTCACCCTTTCCTACAATACTTGGGCTGGTTCCAATTGTCAAAATAGAAAAGCCATATTCCTCTATGCTATCACCGAAAGTGTAAGCCGGAAATAAAAGAAATATCATTAAAGTGAACCTGAAAAATTTATTGATTGCCATCATGATTCCTTCTCTAAGAAATAGTAAAAAAACTCCGCCACTTGGCGGAAAACAAGAGATTAAAGAATAAAGATATTATCTATATGTAGCTCTCAACTATCAAATATTGCCGGCTAGTATCTCCTTTTCATTGCATTGACAGACTTTTAACATCTCCTGCTTGGGTACCCATTTGCCCTTTGTACCTGGCTTTGAACGAATTACTTTAATCACTCTTATTTCAGAGTTACACTTAGGACAAATTTGATGCCCTTTCTCTTTGGCAGCATGTGCGACTTTCGCCGCAAATGTTCGAGTTTTCGCCATTCATACCCTCCTGCTGTTTATAACATATAAAATATGTAACCCTGTAGGAGGTGTCAAGTTTTTAAATTTCAGGATTCTTTGGCCTGTCTGGAGGGAATTCCAAGAAACGAGAGTATATTAAGGTTTGGGAATAGCTAAATCCTCTGGCCTTTGTTCTGACAATTTTAGGTCTTTATTATTTTTTTGAATAATCTGATGGATAATTTCTGCATACTTCACCTTCTCTCGTACCAGAAAGGATAGGAGGTCTATTGAGGTCCAGGGTTTATACAAGCCAGTAGAGATTGCAAGGGCTGGGCCAGGTTCAATTTTAAAATAACAAGGTGCACAGATTCGGGCAAATTCTGGGGTTTCATAGAATCGTGCATATCCACCGAACGATTCTGAAAGGTAAACATGTACATCAATGGGAAGAGATGTGGCTGTACGGAGAGAAGCGAATTGCGGAAGTGAAAGGTCTCCGAGCGGGTTAAAGGTATTGGCGCCAAGGCTTTCAAGAAGATGGGCACCGGCAGGAGAACCGCAGCCGGCATAAATTGAGACTTTAAATACCACATCTTCAGGTATATAATCTTTCTTTTTAAGTTCATTGAGTGCCCATAACAGTCCCTCATCAACCACAAGGAATCCACGGAATCCTAGTTCAATGCATCGCATAATGTCATCGATAACAAAATTCAGTTGATCTGCGCCCCGGAAATTCAATCCGGAGAGCGCCCCTTCAGGTGTTGTAATCTGCCTGCCTACATCCCATGAAGAGCGTGGTCCAGGAGTCACAATAACCTCAAGTCCTTCCTCAGATGCCATTTGGGCAAACTCTTTGAGTTCAACATCATCGAGAAGTGTGGCCCCCATAACCATAGCAATAAGTCGGTGTATAGGGATACCTCTCCTGTTACGCTCCTCAATCAATGCTTTAAGAACTTCAGGCCGCTCAACGCCAGAGACCTCCATCCTATAATGCGCTCCGTCAGGAAAGGTTTTTGTGGAACTAGGAAGGTCATATCTATCCCTTCCAGGAAGACCCAGTTCCTTAAGCATATCTTCCACCTTTTTCATTGACATAATACCTACTGATTTTTATTTAGTATTTTATTGTTGAATATTTTTACTCCCACGAAACAGGCTCAGTGCAATATTCATCCACCAACTGGTAGATTTCACATAGCAAGCGAAATAACACGAGATGCCTATTATTCAATTATCTATAGGCTTTAGTGTTAAACTATAGATTCTGACTCAACACTGTTTCTCTCGTGCATTTCTCTTTTATTTCTACATCTATATCTATTGTTTCCGTAAACGACTTACAGGAATTCCCAATTTGTTTCGATATTTTGTTACGGTACGGATTGAAATCTCAATGCCCTTCGCCGCAAGCTCATCCTGAATTTTCCGATCACTTAAGGGATGCTGCTTATCTTCATTTTTTATGATATTCGCAATCTCTCCTTTAATAGAACGGGAAGATGCCTCTCCTATTTTGCTTGTAAAAAACCACTTAAGTGGATATACGCCAAAAGGTGTGTCAATATACTTATTCTGCAC
>JBNGDW010000024.1:0-18815 GCA_049975325.1 Cloacimonadia bacterium
ACAACTATAAAGGACTGGAGGAAACAAGATGGGCAGCATATCAAAAGAGGAAAGGCAACTTCTAATATCTGTACAAACGAATCTCTCTGTGTGCTCGCGGCAGCGGTTTATATGGCACTTATGGGTAAAAAGGGCTTGTACGAAGTCGCAAGACAATCTACTGTCAAGTCGCACTATCTTTTTGAAAAAATTAAACAGCTTAAGGGATTTTCTCCAGCCAATCAGGCACCTTTCTTTAAAGAATTTGCAGTCAAGACGCCCAGACCTCCCCAACCACTGATTGAAAAGATGCAAGAAAGGGGCTATTTTGCTGGTGTGGATATTTCCCCATACGGCTACCATGACCACTTGCTGATAGCTGTCACAGAAAAAAGGACAAAAGACGAGATAGACAGTTTCATAAAAGAGTTACAAGCAATCTGATGAGCAAAGGATACCAAAATGATGGAAACAAAAACAATATTTGAGAAAAGCGTATCGGGAAGAAAGGGATATACCCTACCAAAGTGCGAGATAGAGCAGAATATTGAGAATCTTTTCCCCCAAACTATACTTCGCAAAAATACTCCCAACCTGCCAGAGGTTAGCGAATTTGATGTAATGAGACATTATATCGAGCTTTCTTCCAAAAACCACTTTATTGAGAAGGGATTTTATCCGCTCGGCTCTTGTACAATGAAATATAATCCCAAAATAAATGATATTGTGAACACCCTGCCCGGCTTAACCTCTCTTCATCCTTATCAACCAGAAGATACTGTGCAGGGTGCTCTCCAGATTATATATGAACTCCAGCAAGAGTTAGCCAAAATAGCAGGAATGAAAGCAGTATCACTGCAACCAGTGGCTGGAGCGCATGGCGAATATACTGGAACAAATATCATATACCACTACCATAAACTCAGAGGAAACAAGAAGACAAAGATAATTATGCCAGATTCTGCTCATGGAACTAATCCAGCTACTTCTGCCCTTCATGGCTACGATGTTGTAGAAATTCCATCAGACTCCGAAGGTAAGGTTGATATCAAAAAACTACGGGAAGCAATAGATGATGAAGTTGCGGGATTTATGCTGACAAACCCTAATACCCTTGGAGTGTTTGAAACCAATGTGCAAGAAATTTCCAAACTTATTCATTCAGTTGATGGTTTAATGTATATGGATGGTGCGAATCTTAATGCAATGCTTGGCTATATATGTCCGGGTGCAATGGGATTTGACATTGTCCATTTCAATCTTCATAAGACCTTTTCAACACCTCATGGCGGTGGTGGTCCCGGCGGAGGCGCACTCGGAGTAGTAGAGAAACTGGTAGATTTTCTTCCTGTCCCACAAGTAAATAAAAAGGAAGATAAATTTTTCCTTGATTATGCTATTCCTCACTCCATTGGCAAAGTTCATTCCTTCTATGGAAATTTTATTGTTACTGCACGAGCCTATATATATCTCTGGATGTTAGGAGGAGAGGGCCTACGGCGGGTGGCAGAAAATGCTGTTATAAATGCAAATTATCTTATGCATAAACTGAAAGATATCTATCCAGTCCCACACCAGAAAGATGTTATGCATGAGTTTGTAGCCTCTGGCGAACCGATCCGCAAATATGGCGTGAAAACTCTTGATATTGCCAAAAGACTGCTCGATTTTGGAGTACACGCTCCCACAATCTATTTCCCTCTTATCGTGAAAGAGGCACTGATGATCGAGCCTACCGACACAGAAAGCAAAGAAACAATTGATTACTTTGTTCAAGTAATGAAAAAGATTGCTGAAGAAGCCGAGAAAGAGCCAGAGAAACTAAAAAATGCGCCTTTTAACACGCCAGTAAGAAGACTGGATGAAGTTTATGCTATAAAAAATCTTGATATACGCTTTACTTTCAAAGAGGACAGGGATGAAGTATAGAATAATCGCCGAACAATGTGATATTTGTGGCTCGTGTGCTGCCGTATGTGCTCCAGCTGCTATCAAAATATCTGAGTTTACGGCTGTAATTGATCAGGAGAGATGCACAGGATGTAAAAAATGCTTTATAATTTGCCCTGTAGGTGCCATTACTGAGGTTAAAATTATGAACGCAAGGGAGATATCTGATGAAGATTAAAGATTCCTATGATGTAGTAGTTGTTGGCAGTGGTCCGGCTGGTGGGATAACAGCACTTTACGCTGCCAATAATGGTGCATCCGTCCTTATACTGGAACGAGATAGGGAGATTGGGCTTCCGGTGAGATGTGCGGAAGGAATATCAAGAAAAGGACTTACACAATGTTTGGAACCTGATGAACGCTGGATAGCAAATCATATTGAAGGTGGAAAATTATATGCTCCAAATGGTACCAGTTGCGAGCTTATTGTCGAGGCAATTGGTGACGGCTTTATCCTCGAAAGAAAAATATTTGATGCAGCAATCTGCCAGTTAGCCGCAGAAGAGGGGGCAGATATCCTGACAAAGGCTGATGTTTACGACCTTATGTGGGAAAATGGAGAGATCTGCGGAGTGAAGTTCAGACATTTCACCACCCCAAAAACTGTAAAGGCAAATATCGTGGTAGGCGCTGATGGTCCTGAATCTCGTATCGGCAGAATGGCAGGCTTGAAAACTGACCTCGGATTAAATGACATAGAATCAACCGCGCAGTATGTGCTTACAAACATCTCGATAGAGCCTCATCTCTGCCATTTTTATTTTGGAAATGAACTGGCACCGGGTGGATATGCATGGGCCTTTCCAAAAAGCAAAAATATGGCAAATGTCGGCATCGGGGTAATTCAGAAAAGAACCTCAGGCAAAACAGCAAAAGACTTGCTCGATAGATTTGTCTCAGAACATTTTCCAAAGGCAAAGGTTATATCTTTTATTGCAGGCTCCGTGCCAACTGCAGTCACATTAGAAAAGATTACAGCAGACCATCTTATGCTAGTTGGTGACACAGCACATCAGGTAAACCCGTTAACTGGCGGTGGATTGAGTAATATCCTTTTCGCTGGGAAAATAGCCGGAGAAGTGGCAGGAGAAGCTGCAAAAACAAAAGATTTCTCTGATCAATTCCTGAAAAAATACCGAAAAATCTGGTGGAAAGAGAAAGGGAATCAGCAGAAAGTTCTGCACAAGCTCAAAGAAATAATCTTCAACTTCCCAGATGAAAAACTCAATGATCTTGCTGATACTCTAAATACTATTCCAAAAGAGAAGTTAACGCTTAAAGAACTCTTCAAAACAGCTATTCGTGAACACCCCCTATTAGTAGCAGAGCTTGTGCGGGTTTATTTTTAAATATTGCTTAAAAAACTACCCCGTATGATTCCAGAGATAATGTAGTTCGCTTTCTCATACTCAAAAGTTTATTCTTAATTTTAGATTGAAACGCCCAAGGTAATTCTGACAAGGAAGCCGATAAAGAAGGTTAATCCAGCAACCCCTAGGCTTATACCTGCCATTTCAAAAAATCTGCTTGTAAATTTTAGATCTTTTGCTACTGAAATATAAAAATTAAAAACTAATATTATTATAACCGCTATTATCAGGGTTATTCCCAAACTTAAAAAATAGTTCTCTGTTATCAACAAATAAGGAAGTATTAAGAGGGCTACCGTAATTAAATAGGCAATTCCAGTATATGTAGCAGATCTCAACGCCCTCTCGTTGTTTTCTGCCCGTTTTGATAAATACTCAGAGGCTGCCATTGATAGGGAAGCCGCAATTCCTGTTATCAGCCCTGATGTAGCAATTAATATCCCATTTTGCAGGGCAAAGGTTAAGCCAGCTAACGCACCTGTTAATTCAACCAAAGCATCGTTTAATCCCAAAACAATTGATCCCACATAATTCAATCTTTCTTCCTCTATCATGGCTAAAAGTTCATTTTCATGTTTATCTTCATCTTCCTCAATTTTCCTTGCTTCTGGAACAATGGAAGAAACTTCTTCATAGGAAATTTGAGCACCTTTCTCTCTTTTCTCCATTAATTTCAAGCCGAAGGTCAGTCCGAATATTTTGGAAAGGATAAAGTAAAAAAATATCTTGAAGCGATTTGGCTCGACCTTTTCTTTCGTATACTTCTTCCATAAATCATGATGTCTGAGTTCTTCATCAGCTATACTCTCTAAAACTTCTTTGTTGTTTGTATCCTTAATTGACCTTGCTAGGCGCTTATATATCATATATTCAGTTAGTTCGTTTTTCTGAAAGCTCAGCAGCTTGTTTTTCATGTTGTAATCACTTTCAATATACTCCATTTTTATGCCTCCGACCTATAACTCTATTTTGCCAAGAATCTTATCCTTCCTCTATTATGATATATCGTGTGGGACTTCGCCAAAAATCCATCTTAAAAATCAGAAGCTATATAGACTCGTACTCTTCCTTATCAATTATTTCTCTTAGTTTCTTTATTTTAGAATCTTCACCTAAGACAATTATAACATCACCTTTTTCTATTTTGGTACTTGCTTTGGGGTTGAATATGCTCTTATTTTCTTTTTTCCTCACAGCAATGACTATCAAATCTGCCTTGTCAGGCAAAGCAATTTCTCTGAGGGTTTTACCAGTCATCCAGGACCTCTCTGGAATTTTTGCTTCTTCAAGTTGCAGGTCCTTTTCTGGAGTATGGATGATCGTTTCAAGGAATGATACTATGTTTGGTCTAGTTGCCATAAAAGCTAATCTATTGCCAGCAATCTCAGACTCCAAAACAACTCTTTTTATTCCAGCATAGGAAAGTTTCTTAACTGACTCAGGGTCATTAACTTTTGCAATTATATCTATATCGGGGACTATACTTTTTACAGTTAAAGAGGCGAACAGATTATCAACATCCGAGGGCAATGCTAAAATAATACTTTTAGCCCTCTCAATCCCGGCATCTAAAAGGACCGATTCATTTTTGGCATCTCCAGTGATATAGGGAATGTCTGCTTTTATTTCCTCGAGTAATTGCTGAATTTTTTCCTCTGATTTATCCACAATTACAAAATCTTTCTTTTCTTTAAGCAGGTTTTGGCAGACAAAAAATCCAGTAGTGCCTACCCCAACTACAATATAGTGTTTGCTCATATCATTTATTTTTTCATTCTTCTTCTAGCCTCCAAAATATGCCTCATTTCGCCTTCGACAATGAAAGAAGTTAAGATAGAAAGGGAATACAAAACTACTGTAATCCCCGAAAGTATTAAAATTATTGTAAATATTTGTGTAGCCTGGGTAAGGGTGGATGGCAGGGTATATCCAACTGTACTTAAGGTAATAATTGTGAAAAAGAAGGATTCTAGGAAGTCCCAGTCTTCTAATATCATGTATCCCACTGTCCCTACTAAGACAATCAAGATTATAATAGCCAGAGCAATCAGAAGACGACGAATCTTTAAGGCTAATGTCTCTCTCATTTTAATGCAAAAGGGTTCCTTTCTTAAGCCTAATTTTATTACCTTAATAGTCGAATTTATTAAAGATTTCTAAATTATTATCATTTTCTTAACCCTCTGTCAAGACTCCTGCTTAAGGTTTAATAAATGTCTCTTTATAATCATTCTTTGCTCTCCACTTGTTTAAAAATATCTTCTTAGCTTTCTTCAATATTTAAATATTATCCCCACAGCTGCAGCTAAAGCAAGATAAACTATGGGGTGTTTCTTGAATTTTATCATAAGATAGATAATGATTACAAAAAGTATTATTGCTTTGAAATTGAATATAGAGAATAAATTATGAGTTTCTGTAAAAAGTTCAAGATTAAAAAGGGCAACTTTTGCGACCTCATAAGCCGCCGCTCCTATTAGACCTATGACAGCTGGCCGTAAAGCATATAAACCGTGTTGTATGATCGGCTTTTCATTAATCTTTTCAAAGTAGTGAGCTATTAGACAAATTATTATTAGGGAAGGGGTTATAATACCAAGTACGGCTATTAAACCACCGGGTATGCCACCTGTTTTGTATCCTACAAAAGTAGCGATGGTTATGCCAATAGGACCGGGTGTGGATTCAGATATTGCAATAAAATCTATTAAATCGTGAGCAGTTAACCAACCATATTTATAAACAAGTTCTTGCAGAAAAGGTATTGTTGCTAAGCCTCCACCAATTGCAAATAGTCCAATCTTGAAGAATTCAAAATACAACAATAGATAAATCATCTGTTGGCTTCCTTTCTGCCCTGAATTATTATTCCTGCTATAAAAGATATTACCACAACTACTACAGGAGATAGTTTCAAAAATGCGACTACGATAAAAGAGAGGGCAAATATTAATATTCCAATGTAGTCCTTTACTGACTTTTTCCACATATTTATTATACAATTTAAAATGAGGGCAAAAACGGCAACTCTTAAGCCAGCAAATGCATGCTGAACTATTTTATAACTTTGAAATTTCTGAAAGAATATTGCAATGGTGGTTATAATAATAAGAGAGGGGAAAACCATGCCTAAGGTGGCGAAAATTCCACCGGGTATTCCTCTCAGTTTATAACCAATGAATGTAGCAGTATTTACGGCAATTATTCCTGGGGTACTTTGGCCAATAGCATAATAATCTATTACCTCCTCATCTGTTGCCCATTTTTGTTTTTTTACAACCTCTTCTCGTATCATTGGTAGCATTGCATAACCACCACCAAAAGTTAAACTACCAATTCTGGCAAATGTACTGAACAGTTTCCACAGTTGCTTCATAAATTTTCAAGTCACCTTATATAATCTTATGCATTCCCATTTTGCCACCTTAAAGCACTATTCTCATCGAAATATGGTTGCTAAGATTAGTAATTCGTAACTTTATCATTATAAGATAAAAAGACGATTTCCCAGGTATCAAGTTTTATAAATTTATTTGGGATTAGAATATTTGTCCGTATTCTCAATAAAATCAATAATCTTGCTTTCGATTTGATCTCGCACCTTTCTAAAAACCGCTAATTTTTCTTCATCAGAGCCCTCCACCGCAGCCGGATCTTCAAGGGGCCAATGCAATCTAACACTCACCCCGGGAAAGAACGGGCACTTCTCTTCTGCTCTTGAGCATACGGTTATTAAAAAATCAAACCGATCCTTCAAGTATTTATCCAAATTCTTTGAAAACTGACCATCCAGCTTTACGCCTTTTTCTTCCATCACTTTTATAGTATAAAGATTAATTTCGGAAGCTTCTAATCCTCCACTAAAAGCGTCAAATCTATCGTTACCATATCTCCTCAAAAAGGCTTCAGCCATTTGACTTCTCGCTGAATTACTTGAACATAAAAATAAAACCTTCGTTTTATTCATAACCATCCTTTTAGGGATGCTAGACTATAAATATCTAGCCATTCTACTTTTTTAGCATCTTTAGATTATCAATTAGTATAGGATGAGCCATACTTTGCAATTTCTCGTCAATGTTTTTATTTTTACAGTTGAAAACTATAAGACTTTTTAGGCTCTGCAAGAAAGAAATTTGACAGATTATTCTATGGATTTGATATTTTGACTATCAGGGGTGCTCGTGAGGGCTGAGAATATACCCTTTGAACCTGATCTGGGGAATGCCAGCGGAGGAAGAGAGATAATAGGCGAATTTCCCTGATCAGGAGACTCGCCTTTATTTTTTGCCATCTCTGAAGAATCTGGGACTAAGTTCCAATAAGGAATGCTAATAATGGAAATACCACGAGTTTTAACCATTGCAGGGTCTGATTCCGGTGGGGGAGCTGGGATTCAGGCAGACCTTAAAACAATTACTCTACTCGGTGGCTTTGGTATGAGCGTGATAACTGCCCTAACTGCACAGAACACTCTTGGTGTACATGGAATTCACAATGTACCTGCTGATTTTATTAAAGCCCAGTTTGACGCGGTAGCATCAGACATCGGGGTTGATTCTGCCAAGATCGGCATGCTTTCAAACGTTAGTACTATCCAGGCTGTTGCAAGCAAAATTCGGGAATATGGCATAACAGCCCTAGTGCTTGACCCAGTAATGGTAGCAAAAAGCGGAGCCAGGCTTATCCAAGAAGATGCTGTAGAGAGCCTGATCCAAGAGCTCATCCCTTTAACACTAGTCATCACGCCGAATATCCCTGAAGCTGAGGTACTTGCCGGTCTGGAGATCAAAACCGACGCTAATATTCGTGAAGCAGCTCGCCGGATTCACGCAAAAGGAGCACATTATGTGGTCATAAAAGGTGGGCATCTCCCCGGGGTCGCTCGAGACACTCTATTCGATGGACATAACTTCCGTGAATATTCCTCGCCTCGTATAGATACAGCTGACACTCATGGCACAGGATGTACATTCTCCGCAGCAATTGCTACTAGTCTTGCCACGGGCATGGATGTACCAGAGGCAATTGAGCGCGCCAAACACTACACAACTACGGCTATTCGATTCGCTCTGAGGCTTGGAAGTGGCCGAGGTCCCACTAACCATGGGGCTGAGCTCTTCCGGGAGTGCACACGTATGAAGTGCGTGCAGGGGCTCAAAGAAGCTGTCAATCGACTTAAATACGCTCACTGTGGCAATATCATCCCAGAGATACAGTCAAACCTTGTTTACGCTCTGCCCTTTGCTGAGAATCTTAAAGATGTAGCTGGCATCCCAGGGAGAATCATCAGGGTAGGAAACAACGTGGAAACCTTGCATGACCCTGACTTCGGTGCCTCAAGACATATAGCAAAAGTTGTTCTAACTGCTATGCGTACAGACCCGAACCGCCGATCCGCTATGAATATAGCCTTTTCCGAAGAAATCGTGCAAATATGCACCGAAGCCGGGTGGACGGTTGGCTCCTTCAGCCGCGAAGATGAGCCCGAGGATATCCGAGTCAAAGAAGGCTCTTCTCTGGAGTGGGGCACTCAAAAGGCTATAAATAGAGCCGGCAGAGTTCCTGATGTAATCTTCGACCGTGGAGGAATAGGCAAGGAACCTATTGTTCGGCTATTGGGCACTTCACCTGACAAAGTGGTTGAAAGGGCTCTTTACATATCGAACAAGCTGAAAACAGCAGGAAAGGAACAAAAACAATGAAACTAAACGAATTAACTATAACTAGAGCAATCGTGGAACGGTATTCACAAAAGTTCATAGAATATTCAGATGTAGAAGTGGCGGTAGTTGGAGCTGGACCTTCAGGCTTGGTAGCCTCATACTACCTAGCAAAAGCTGGTCTGAAAGTGGCTCTTTTCGAACGAAAACTCAGTATAGGCGGTGGAATGTGGGGCGGTGGAATGATGTTTAATGAAATCGTGGTACAGGAAGAAGGAAAAGATATTCTCGATTCTTTTGAGATACGAACCAATGAGTATGAACCCGGCTATTACACTGCTGACGCGATAGAGTGTGTTACCACCCTTGGCTCACAGGCTACAAAGGCTGGAGTAAAAATATTCAATTGCATAAGCGTGGAGGATGCCATCATTCACGAAGGACGTGTCACTGGGCTGGTGATCATCTGGTCTCCCGTAGAGATAGCAGAACTGCACGTTGACCCTCTCTCTATTAAAGCCAAATATGTGATTGAGGCAACTGGACATCCATTAGAGCTTCTGAACATTATCGAGCGCAAGTCAGACATTCGACTTAATACTCCAACTGGTCGCATTATGGGCGAACGCTCCATGTGGGCAGAGGAGGCTGAGCGAAGTATCCTCGAAAATACCTGTGAGATCTGCCCCGGAGTTTATGTCTGCGGCATGGCTGCTAATGCTGCCTTCGGTAGTCAAAGAATGGGACCGATCTTCGGCGGAATGTTGCTTTCCGGCAAAAAAGCCGCTGAGGAGATTATAGCAGCATTAGCTAAACAAAAACCTCTACAATGAGCATGCACCAGAAAGAAGATGGGTACAAAGAACTTGAATGACTGAGATTTGAGATCATCCCATACAAAATAACTCCATATTTCAGTACTGAAGCAGGAAACAGCCATTAATCCTCCGCCTGGCTATAAAAAGTTTTATGACTAAAAATATTGGAGGCCAAAAATGACATTAATAAAAGACGCAAAAGATGGAATCATCACAAATAAAATGAAAATCGTTGCCCAGGATGAACATATAGATCCTGAATTCATAAGAAGGGAAATTGTAAAAGGTCAGATTGTCATACCACAAAATGTCAAACGTAGATTTCATCCAGTCGGTATTGGAAATAATCTCCAAACTAAAATAAATGCAAATATCGGGACATCTCCAGACCATTTTGATCTGCAGGAGGAAATCGAAAAACTAAAAGTTGCAGTTGCGTATGGCTCGGACAGTGTAATGGATCTCTCTACTGGAGGAGAACTTACCAAAATCAGAGAAGGGATACTTAACCAAGCTCCTATAATGGTAGGAACTGTTCCGATCTATCAACTTGCCGCAGAATTTGTAAAAAAAGATAAAGATATTACCGAGATGACGCCCGCGCAGCTTTTTGAATCGATAGAAAAGCAATGTGAAGAAGGAATTGACTATATAACGGTACATTGCGGCATTACCCAAAAAACTTTGCACACACTAAGAAAAAATCCTCGCCTGCTTGGCGTTGTGAGTCGAGGAGGCTCTCTGGCAATACAATGGATGAGAAAAAATAGAGCTGAAAACCCTCTTTATGAAGATTTTGACACGCTCCTAAAAATTGCAAAGAAATTCGATGTGACCCTGAGCTTAGGCGATGGCATAAGACCCGGATGCTTAGCAGATGCAAGTGATTCTGGCCAATTCGAAGAACTAATCACGCTTGGGGAATTAGCAAAAAAAGCATTAGAAAATGATGTACAGGTAATAATAGAGGGCCCAGGACATATCCCACTAAATGAAATAGAAGCTAATGTCAGGCTTGAAAAATCTATTTGCAATGGAGCGCCCTTCTATGTTTTAGGACCGCTCACTACAGACATTGCCCCTGGTTATGACCATATTACAGGCGCTATTGGTGGAGCACTGGCTGCATACTACGGTGCCGACTTTTTATGCTACGTTACCCCTTCGGAACATCTCTGTCTGCCAAATATTGATGATGTACGGAATGGAGTAATTGCAGCAAAGATTGCTGCACATTCTGCTGATATTGCCCGCGGAATTCCAGGTGCACGAGATCAAGATGATCTCATCTCAAAATATCGTGCTACCTTTAACTGGGAAGGTATCTATCAAGTAGCATTAGACCCAATCCTTGCTAAAAAACGGAGACTGGACAGTGAAGACTATGCAGAAGATGTCTGCACTATGTGTGGAAGACTTTGCGCTATCAAAACATCCAGAAAAATCAATTAAAAACAAAACCGCATGCAAAAGATTAGAATCCTAAATTTTTATCCCTTATCCCTATGCCAGATACAAAGTTGTATAAAATCATAGTTATTTGCGGACCTACTGGCGTTGGCAAAACCTCACTAGCAATGGAACTCGCATCCAGACTTAATGCGGAAATTATTTCTGCCGATTCCAGACAGATATATAGAAACATGGATATAGGAACAGCAAAACCTACCAAAGATGAGCAGAAAAAAATCCCTCATCACCTAATCGATATCAAGAATCCTGATGAAAAATATACAGCAGGAGATTTTGCAAAAGATGCAGATGTTAAAATCAGAGAGATTTATCAGCGGAATAACATCCCCTTTGTGGTTGGAGGAACAGGCTTTTACATAAAGGCTTTAATCAACGGCTTATGCCAGGCGCCGCAGATCCCCCCAAAAGTGAGAAAAGAATTAAAAAAAAGAATTAATAGTCAGAATCTAACAGATTTTTATAACAAACTAAAACAGATTGACTCGGTCTCTGCAAGAAAAATCAATCCACATGACAAGAATCGAATTGTGAGAGCCCTGGAGGTTTTTGAGGCAACGGGAAAGCCCCTTTCTTCTTTTTGGAAAACGCAAGATGAACACAAACGCTATAATCACTTTACTATTTTTCTCACCGCAGATAGAAAATGGCTTTACCGTAAAATTGATGAACGGGTTGATAAGATGATTTCTCAAGGGCTGCGGAAGGAGGTTGAAAATCTCCTACAGAAAGGATTTCAACCCAACGACCCGGGAATGAATACACTTGGTTACAAAGAGATGATCTCATACCTTCAAGGAAAAATGTCCTGGGAGGATACAGTAGATTCTATAAAAAAGAATATGCGTCACTACGCTAAAAGACAATTTACCTGGTTTAAAAAGGCAGAAATAAATTTGACAATAGATATAAATGCAGCTAAACTTTCTGATATAGAGAAGAGAATAATAAGTTTTTTGGGAGAGTAATATGGTGGTTGATATAGCCATCGCAAATAATTATAAGATCAGCGAGACTGAGTTTCGGGCTGAGCTTTACCATCTGGCTAATGAACAACAAGCAAAAAAGATTTCTAAAAAACTCAAGGAACGAGCCCTCAATCAGCTAATTGACGCCTGCTTACTTATGCAAGAAGCACAAA
Source organism: Cloacimonadia bacterium (assembly GCA_049975325.1). Taxonomy (GTDB): domain Bacteria; phylum Cloacimonadota; class Cloacimonadia; order JGIOTU-2; family JBNGDW01; genus JBNGDW01. Next base: position 12,392 of record JBNGDW010000024.1, read on the forward strand.
AATTAAATATACCGGTAGATGAAAACGAATTCCAAAACTGTTTTCTAGAACTCCAAAAGCAATTCCCTTCTCAGGAAGAATTTCTTAAAAGTCTCGAGAAATATTCGCTCACTCAAGACAAGCTCCTCGAGAACATCAGAAAGAATGTGCAAATCAAATACTTTATTAAGACACAGTTCTGTGATAAAATAAATGTCACCGAAGAACAGCTTAAAGAATACTATCAGCAGCACAAACAAGATTTTCAAATTCCCGAGGAAGTAAAGGTATATCATATTTTGATTAAACCTGATGATATTCACGCCTTGGAGAAATTCGAAGCGATTACTAAGGCTCTGTCAGAGGGTAACGGAGATAATTTTTGCGAGCTGGCTAAGAAATATTCAGATTGCCCAAGTCGTAAAAATGGAGGAGAATTAGGGTATATTGAGCGAGGCAAAGTTGCTAAAGAGCTGGAAGATGCTGCCTTTTCACTCAAGAAAGGAGAAATCGCAGGCCCGATAAGAACTCGGTTCGGCTGGCACTTCATTAAATTAATTGATAAGCGAGGTGGGCGCATTCCTGAATTTGATGAAATCAGAGGCTCACTCTGTAAGCAGTTAAAAAAAGTAATCGGTGAGCTCGAACTCCTCAACTTTATCCGCGATCTCAGGAGCAAAGCCCAAATAACTATCTATCGTGAAAACCTGTGATAGCCAATATGCAGTTGTGCTTATCGTTTTAGATGGCGTAGGCATAGGTGAACTACCTGATGCTACTAAATATAACGACGAGGGAAGCAATACACTCGTAAATACGGCAAAGGCTGTCGGAGGATTGCATCTCCCCACTTTACAGAAACTCGGACTTGGCAATATTACTTCTATCACAGGAGTGCCCCCAGAATTACAGGCTCAGGGGAATTGGGGAAAAGCAGCAGAAATCTCTGCTGGTAAAGATAGCATAACTGGCCACTGGGAAATGATGGGCATCCCTTTGAATAAACCTTTTCCTACATATCCAAATGGCTTCCCAGAAGAGATAATCAATCTGTTTATTAAAAAAACAGATTGTAAGGGTGTGCTTGGCAATAAACCAGAATCTGGAACGGCAATTATAAACGAATTAGGTGAAGAACATCTAAAAACTAAATATCCAATTGTATATACTTCTGCGGACAGTGTTTTCCAAATCGCTACCCATGAAGATATCTATTCGGTAAAAGAACTTTATCAGATGTGCGAGATTGCCCGAAATGATGTCCTGGTGGGCGAACACCAAGTTGCACGGGTGATTGCAAGACCATTTATTGGCGACAAAAATGGCAACTTTGTCAGGACCCCCCGAAGAAAAGATTTCTCTGTTTCTCCGCCTGAAAAAAACGTACTGGATTTCTTAAAAGAGGCAGGCTATCCTGTTATTGGTATTGGGAAAATCGAAGACCTGTTTAACTATCAAGGATTGAGCGACTCTGTGCATACGCAAAAAAATGATGATACAATGCATACCATTGTTAAATTCATAAATAAGATTGAGAGCGGACTTATCTTTGCAAATTTGTCTGACTTTGATACTCTCTGGGGCCACCGCAATAACGCCAAAGCTTTTGCAGAAGGACTTCAAGCCTTTGACACATGGCTGGGCACACTCATCCCAAAACTTTCAGCGGATAAAATCGTAATTGTCACGGCTGACCACGGAAATGATCCCACAACGCCAAGCACAGACCATTCGCGCGAATATATACCTATACTAATCTACTCACCTTCGTTAAAAAGTGGAGTGAATATTGGTAGACGCAAAACTTTTGCCGATATTGGCACCACTCTTAGCGAAATATTTAATACCTCTCGTCCAGAAGTTGGTGAAAGTTTCTGGCGTTTAATAAAAAAATAATAAATGTCTAATAAGCATCTTCCTTGTCTCTTTGTTTTCCTTACACTTTTTATTTCAGCATGCAATATAACTATTTCTACAGGAGAAAATCCCCAGGCCTGGGAGGAAATGCAACAAATAAAAGAGGTGGTTAGAGGTATTTTTGCTGCATATAACCAGCAAGATGTTAATGACATTATGGACTATTACGATTCGGATTTCCTGCACAGTGGAAATGATTACTATGAGATAAGAAATCTCTGGGAAGGACGTTTTGGTAAATATGCTTTGGTGGAAAATATTATAGTTTTACAGATGGAAAACAACGAAGCAAGGGTATCATTCCGGCTGTTTCTGGATCAAGGCTTATGTAATGTCCCCATAGATGGATATGATGATGTCACATATCTTCGCAAAGACAACAATGAATGGAAGATGTATGGCAATCAAAAGAATTCCGCAGAATTTTTCTCTATATATGTAACTTCTTCTCCCCGCGAGGCAAAAATATATCTGGATAAGCAAGCCCTTTCAGTAATAACACCCGCAAATCTGGACCACATACCGGCAGGCACTCATATTATCGGAGCTTATTTAAGGGGATATAATGAAGAATGGGAAACGGTTGAATTTGATGGTAGTCATGATGATATTTCCTTTTCTTTGGAGCACCCATCAACGCCCTCTCCCCTGATTACAATAATTGAGCCGCAAAATGAGTCTACTCTCTATGGAGAATCCTGTGAGCTTAGTGGGTATATAACAAATTTTGAGGGAGAGTCCGCTACTCTCACTTTAAATGGATGGGAATATAATATTTTGGTAGATGAATTTGGAGATTTTCGTTACACAATTCCGCTTATAGAGGGAGAAAATACATTTTTTATGCGCGCCACAAACCAGGCGGGTAATACAGGCACCACAGAAGACTATCATGTGTACAGAGGACAATCAGGAGAGCTCAGAATCGAATTAACCTGGGATACTGACAACACTGACCTTAACTTACATATCTGGGACCCTGATGAAAATCATTGTTACTATAATGATCCAGATGCAATCCCTAACGGAAGTCTCTCCCCTGACAATGACGGCTATGGACCTGAAACTTTTGTTCAATATCCTGTTTCAAGTGGAATTTATACAGTAAAAGTACACTTCTTTGAGGGGTATGATCCGGCTAATCCCACTATTGCAGAGATAAAAATCCAATTTGAGGATGAAGAGCATATATTTACCTATGAGGAGTTTACTGCTGATGGTGAAGAAGAAGGGGCGTGGTGGGATGTTACCGATTTTGAGATCGTTGCTGATATGGAGTAAAATCAGTCCTCCAGAATTAATTATAAAACTTATCGGGAGATTATATCCCAGGCATAGTAATTTGCACTTTATGTCCTATTTACTTTAAGTACGGCCAGGAAGGCTTCCTGGGGAATATTAACCCTACCGATCTCTTTCATCTTTTTCTTTCCTTTTTTCTGCTTTTCCAGCAGTTTTCTTTTCCGTGTAATATCCCCACCGTAACATTTTGCGGTAACATCCTTACGAAGTGCTTTCACAGTACTTCGGGCTATTATCTTGTTCCCAATTGCAGCTTGAATAGCAACCGTAAATAGATGTTTTGGGATGATAGTGCTTAGTTCCTCTACAATATTCTTACTCCACGAATATACTTTATCTTCATGAACGATAAATGACATCGCATCAACCTTTTGCCCATTTACGAGGATATCTACCTTCTGTATCTTTGAAATGCGGTGTTCCTTATATTCGTAGTCAAATGAAGCATAGCCACGACTCACAGATTTTAACTTATCATAAAAATCAAAAAGTATCTCAATCAAGGGAAATTCGTAATGAATGGATACTCTGGAGGTATCTATATACTGCATATTTTTTTGTATTCCCCGTCGTTCGCTGGCTAATTTCATAATATTACCGATATATTCATTGGGTGCAATAATTTCGCAATCCATAATCGGCTCTTTAATATACTCAATTTCCCCTGCCTCTGGCATTAATGATGGATTATCCACTAAAATCTCTTCACCTCTCTTTTTCTTCACAATAAGTTCTACGCTTGGAGTGGTTGAGATGATAGGAATTCCATATTCACGATTGATTCTTTCCTTAAAAATCTCAAGATGAAGGAGACCAAGAAATCCACACCGGAACCCAAAACCAAGAATTTGTGAATTCTCTGGCTCATAGACAAGAGAAGCATCATTTAGTTGAAACTTTGCTATTGCATCGCGTAGGTTACTATAATCATCCCCATCCATTGGGAAAATACCACTAAAAACCATTGGTTTTGGATTTTTAAAGCCTTGTAACGGCTTATGAGTGGGATTATCTGCCAGGGTAATAGTATCCCCAACCTTTGCCTCACGCACACTTTTCACTCCCGCAATAATATACCCCACTTCCCCAGCAGAAAGCCTTTTGCCAGGGACCATTTTTAAACCAAAATATCCGATATCTTCTATTTCATGAATAGCATTAGTTGCACAAAACTTTATTTTATCGCCTCGTTTGAGTTCGCCATCAAACACACGCAAATGTACAATCACGCCTTTGTACTTATTGTATTGCGAGTCGAATATTAATGCCCTTGTCTTCGTATATTCTGAGACAGGGGGAGGAATTTTTTCTATGACAGCACCCAAAAGTGCCTCAATCCCTATATCTTCCTTTGCGCTAACCAGGAAAATCTCATCTTCAGCGATTCCCATGAGTTGGGACAAATCAGCCTTTACTCTTTCAGTGTCTGCAGCTGCAAGGTCAATCTTGTTTATTGCTGGGATGATTTCCAGATTATGTTCCAAAGCAAGATAGAAATTGCTAATTGTTTGTGCTTCAATCCCTTGCGTGGCATCTACAAGGAGAATCGCACCTTCACATGAGGCTATACTTCGAGAGACTTCATAAGAAAAATCGACATGTCCCGGCGTATCAATAAGATTAAGGATGTATTTAGTATCTTTATATTTGTATTCCATCCGAATAGGATGGGCTTTGATGGTTATACCACGCTCCCGTTCCAAATCCATATTATCAAGAATCTGTGCTATCCCAGGCACCTTTACTGTATTCGTATGCTCAAGAAACCTATCAGCTAATGTGGATTTCCCATGGTCAATATGAGCAATGATACAAAAATTCCTGATATTTTCCATCTCCATTTAAAATAACTATCTCCTATAAAACTTTGTCTCAAATTTATCGTAAATCGTAAATAATATAGGCAGGAAAGCTTACTTATCAAGAAAAGAAAAATTATAGGCAAGAATGGGTTGTTGAGTTGATGAAGGTGAGAGTAATTTTAGAAAGTTTGACATACTCTTAATAGAGGCAGTCTTTATACCAAAAATAAAACTAACGAGGAGTATGTTATGGCGGATATGGAAATGCTTAAAGAACTTACCTTGGCACCAGGGGTCTCTGGGTATGAACATTCTATTGCTAAACTTATGAGAAAGTTCGTACGCAAACCCGATGAAGTAAGGTATGATAATTTGGGTTCAATCGCGTTTTATTTGGAGGGGGATTCAGATTGTCCGCGGGTATTGGTCATTGCTCATATGGATGAAATTGGCTTTCTTGTAGGCGGAGTTACAAAAGACGGATTTATCAAGCTCCAGCCTGTTGGTGGCTGGTCTTCCCAGACATTACTTTCTTCACAGCTTAAGGTTTTAGCCAGTAATGGCGAAGAATATATCGGTGTCATAGGAAGTATCCCCCCACATTACAAAGACAAGTCATCTAAAGATGAGGTAGTAAAGATTGAAGACATGGTTTTGGATGTTGGGACATCTTCGCGCGAGGAAGTGGAAGAGTATGGAATTATGCTGGGGGATCCGATTGTACCTGATGTTAACTGCATCTCTCTGGAAAAGTCCAGAAGAATTATAAGCAAAGCATGGGATGACCGGGCTGGTATAGGTGTAGTTATTGAAACATTAAATTATTTTACAGACCAGCCTCATCCGAATATGCTTATTGGGGCAGGAAGTGTACAAGAAGAGATTGGTATGCGCGGTGCATATACTGTAACAGATCTCGTCAACCCTGATATTGCATTCGTTGTAGAAGGTGCTCCGGCAGATGATATCCCTGGTATGTCAAATGAGCCGCAAACCCGAGTAGGCGGTGGTGCACATATTCGCATGTGGGATGCAAGCATGATTGCTCATCCGAAACTAAAAAAGTTTGTTTTGGACTCAGCGCGCAAATCTGGTATCCAGTTTCAGTGTGCTGTTAGAAAACGAGGAGGCACTGATGGGCATGCAATCCATCTTTCCCGAAAGGGTGTGCCAACAATAGTTCTTGGCGTGCCTGTTCGCTATGCCCATAGCCACCGCGGAATCATTTCTCTCAATGATTATGATGAAGTACTTAAACTTTTGCGCATCCTGATAACTAACCTGGATAAGAAGAGTTATGAAAAAATAGTGAAGGCAGACGAATAGAGCAAGGAGCAAGGTGACTGGAAGAAGGAAGACGATATGACCAGAGAAAACGGAGAACGGGGGAAGGGAAAACGGAGAGGGGAAAGGATGAGTAGATT
>JBNGDW010000025.1:0-18166 GCA_049975325.1 Cloacimonadia bacterium
GTATATGATTTTATCAAAGCTGCCAGCAAATACAAAGATATTAAATCAATTAAAAAGACTCTTATCCAAGTTGGACTCTCCCCAGAAGAATACCTTGATCGAGCTGTGGATAAAACTCTTAGCGGCGGCGAGCGAAAAAAAATAGAACTTGCATCAATCCTTGCAATGAAGCCCAAAGTAGCATTGCTGGATGAACCTGACTCTGGTATAGACATCGAATCAATTGAAAAAATATTTGAGGCTGTTAAACTCTTGAAGGCTGAAAAAACAACCGTAATCCTGATTACTCATAGCCTTGCGGTGCTACGACACTCAGAACACGCATTCCTGCTCTGCCATGGAGAGCTTATAGATAAAGGTCCTACAGAAAAGATCATCCCATATTTCCAAGGAAAATGTATCCCATGTGATCATAAAAATGAGCCCGAAAAAAACTGATGATTGGGTGGTGCAAATGAATGCCGAAAAAAATCTCATAAACGAATTATATAGTAATACAGAGACAGATGTAAATGTATTGCAAGACCCGGAAGTCGCACATATAGTTTTGAATGCTAATAAAGTTCTGGGGCAACACTCTGTGCCAGGATTAATCGTTGAGGCAAAGGAGCTAAAAGACGGCGTGAATGTAAAAATCCGAGTAGAAGATAATGTAAAAATAAAGAAAACCGTACATATGTGTTTTGGCATGATTCCTGAGCAAGGAATACAACGGATAATTATGAATGTTCATGTCGGTAAAAATGCAGGAATTTCCATCCTTGCACATTGTATCTTTCCTAATGCCATTGAAGTGCAGCATATAATGAATGCGGAGATTACAGTGGATGAAGGAGGAGAATATTCTTATTTTGAAAAGCATGTTCATAGCCCTGAAGGGGGAGTAAAAGTGTATCCGAAAGCAACTGTATATCTGAATGCCAATGCTCACTTTAAAACAGAATTTGAACTTATCAAGGGAAGAGTTGGTCTTATTGATATTGATTATGAGACCTTTGCGAAAGAGAGTAGCACAACTGAGATGACTTCCAGGATTAGCGGAATTGAAGATGACCTTATTAAAGTAAAAGAATCCGGGGTTCTTCAGGGTGAATATGCCAGGGGCGTGCTTACCTCCAAAATAGCTGTAAGAGATCGTGCCCGAGCGGAAGTATTCAATAAACTGAAGGCTACTGCAGCTTATGCCCGTGGCCATGTGGATTGCAAGGAAATAGTACAAGATAATGGGGTCGCCCTTGCCATCCCCATCATTGAGGTGCATCATCCTAAGGCGCGCATTACACACGAGGCAGCAATAGGAAGTGTGGATACCAAACAACTCGAGACTTTAATGTCTCGCGGCCTTTCCGAAGAAGAAGCAGTAGATATTATAATTCAGGGACTTTTAAAATAATTTGCTATACTGACTAAAAATAGAGGCAGTGGGAAAAGAGACGAGATTTAATTCAAAATGTAACTAACAAATGATTTATCTGGCATTTTTGTTCTAAGCCGTTGCTTTCGGGTATCATGTCATACTAATATATGCAATCATTGAGTTAAAATTTTCCCCTTCCCTGCGATAGGAAAAGAAGTTATGGTTGCAGCATGTGCAAATTCCTGTATCATATATTTTATAAACTCCCCTATTTTTGAGCTGCGTCTTTATGCACGATTGGATATCCAAAAATATTCCCCCATCCCGCTCCAGGCAATTTTGCCAGCCAAACTGGTCGGCTATAGTCGTATTTATTTTGTAGCAACAAGAAGGGATCGAAGGACCGAGTATGGCTATAATCCTTCCAGAATTTACCAAAAACTCATCGCTCATCAGCTCTACAGCGGCACCCACGATATTTTTGCCCGTGCCCTCCCGTCCTGAATGAATCAGTCCAATTATATTTTTCTCTGGTTCAAAGAGATAAACTGGTACACAATCAGCTACAATAATGGCAAGGATGAGCTTGCTATCTGCAGTAATAAGACCATCTGCATTGGGGATAGCATCTTTCTGAGAATAAACCCCTTTTCCTCTGTCCGAAGCAGTAGCAATATAAATATTATTTGAGTGCGTTTGCTGAAGTAAAACAGCGTCTCTGAGAAAAAGCCCTGCCGAATGAAAGAAGTTTTCCCTGGCGCGGGCTCGCTCTGAGTAAGTATTATTTTTATATCCAAGATTCCCAAAATACCGCGTAGAAATTCCGGCCTGAATATGTGGGTAGTCTCTTAAGACTTCATATTTTAGAATGTTGCCTGCATAATATACCATAGCCAAGAAATGATCATTATAGTTTTACAGCTAGTTTGGACAAAAATGTAGGGGCATGCAATATACATGCATGCCCTTTTCAAGAGTATATTTTGAAATTAGACTCATAGCAATTTACTTGCCACTATATCACTAACCTTTTGAGTAAGATCTTCGGCTTTTTTAGAAAGGCTTTCGGCTTCATCAAGAATTTGCTGTTTTACTGAATCGTCTTTGATTCCAGGCAAATTTATCTTTACATTAAGATACCCTGCTTTAACCCCGTTCAGAGCAGTATCAGCTGCTACACCTGCATCTGAGATAGCATTAGGATTTCCTCTTTCTGCCGCTGTTTGGGCAAGCTCGATGGCAGAGTAACACAACCTCATTGTATTTAGCGGAACATTAGTAGCATTGAGCGTAGCCTCCTGCATAGCCTCTCCACGCTTCTTCTTTTCTTCTTCGGTTGATTTAGGTAGTCGCATAGCCGCCATAACTTTATTGAAAGCCTCCGTATCTAAATCAACAGTATCGAGCAACTTTTTCTTAAGCCCTTGCGCCTGGTATGCAGTTTCGATCATAAGCTGTTCGTTTTCTTTGTAGGCAATACGCTCCTCAGTAGATTTGAATTTTCGCTTTCCAGTTGTAAGATTGCATACCATTGAAGTAAGAGCAGCTGCCAAACTTCCACAGAGTGCTGCAACGCTTCCACCTCCAGGCGCTGGAGAAGAAGAGGCAAGTTCATCAACAAAATCAGAAACACTCCTATTTACTAAAAGGTCTTTCTTCGCAATCCGCCATTCAATTATTTTTTCATAAGGATCAAATTTTGCAATATCATTAAGACCAAGTGACCTGGTAGCAATGTGTACCAGCTCTTTTTCACTTACGCCATACGAAGAGCCTTGTTTTTGGAGAAAATATTTTCCAGCCATAAGCATAGGTTCAAGAGGCGTAAGTCCCACAAGCTCACTTCCTGTAACGACAAGCCCTTTTTGTGATGCTATCTCTTGCACCTTATCATACACAAGATGGGGGGGAGAGACCTTGTAATTAGTAAAATTTATCGAGATTTGCGCACATCCATACTCAGGTATATACCAGCCGATTGCTTTTACATCTTTAAATAGCCCAGACTCATATACAAAATTCCCATTTTCATCGCGCACAGGCTGATAATTCTCATCTCGTTTTTTATGCCCTTTTTCACGAATTGTAAGAGCAATGTCATTAGCCTTTTTCTTATCACGAGTATTAAGGTTGATATTATAAGCTATGAGGAATTCTCGCGCACCTGTAACAAGGGCACCGGCGCGGGAATTAAATTCTGCAGGACCAAAATCTGGCTTGAATTCTGGCTTTTTCAGCTTCTCAGGCAGGGCTTCGTATTCTCCCTGGCGAATATAAGCAAGATTTTTCCGCTCTGGAGTTGAGGCAGAATTTTCATAAAGATAAACAGGAATTTGTAATTCTTCTCCAACTCTTTTCCCTACTCTTTTTGAGATTTCCACACAATCATCCATAGTCACTCCAGATACTGGGACAAATGGGCAGACATCTGTCGCACCCATACGCGGATGAGCACCTTTATGATTACGCATATCTATTACTTCTGAAGCTTTTTTGACCGCCAGAAAAGCTGCTTCTTCTACTCCTTCAGGAGTGCCTACAAATGTAACTACTGTCCGATTCGTATCCTTACCGGGATCAACATCAAGCAAAGTAACATCATCCACTGACTCAATTGCGTCTGTAATTTGCTTGATCACATTTAAGTCTCGTCCTTCACTAAAGTTTGGTACGCATTCTACTATTTTCATATAATACTCCCATTGATTTTGGACTTCACGGCTTTATCTCTCAAATAAGAATTAATCCTTTTTTTCTTTCTGATTTTTGGTTTCGTCTGAGGCTTTATCTGAATCTGAATTAGCGGACTCTTCTTTTTTCACCTCATCGACATAATTGAGCTTTAAATCAGTTATTGTCCTATCAAGAAATTCCTGCTCTTCCTCAGTTAGATTGCCGCGAGTTTTTGCCCTTATAGCGTCAAGGGTTTCAATAGTGGACTGTACAACGATAAGATTGCGTTCCACTTTTTGGGTTAATGGATTCATAATCTTTCCCAGTCCTATCATACCTTGCATCTGAAGAGAAAATATGAGCTGTTGAAAAACTAAATCATGCTCGTCCATAGATTCCTCCAATCATTTCCCGGTTGACCCGGGTTTACTTATCGGAATATTTTTATCACATAGCGGGCATGCTTCTGGCTTGTATGTTTCAATGGAAAGAGTAAGCAAAGAATGGGTAGGTATACCAAAATCAATAGTGCCTCCGCTTCTGTCAACAATCAAGCCAACGCCCTTTGGCACTGCCTGATACTGCCTTAGACAATCGATAACCTCAAATACACTTCCACCGGTTGTTGTCACATCTTCAACAATCATTACTTTATCACCCTCAGTAATATCAAACCCACTTCTAATTTTCATAACTCCGTCTAGTCGCTGAGTAAAAACAAATCGTTTACCCAGCTGCTTAGCCACTTCATACCCCAGCACAATCGCTCCCATTGCCGGGCTTACTACAACATCAAATTCTATAGCTGCAATCTTTTTGGTGAGCTCTGTGCAAAGCCGTTTAACATAGACCGGGTATTGAATCAGCTTAATTTTTTCTATATAATATTCGCTGTGTAGTCCTGATGTCAAAAGAAAATGTCCCTTCAAAATGGCGCCAGTCTTATACAAAATATCTTTAATTTCTTCTGGTTTCATCTTGACCTTCCCTTATATTTTATTTAGATTTTCTTGACACGCATGCTTTTAAAACCACCTTTTGACCTTATGCTGAAGTGGCGGAATAGGTAGACGCGCTAGGTTCAGGACCTAGTCCCGATAAATCGGGGTAGGGGTTCAAGTCCCCTCTTCAGCACCAATCTTTGCAAAGGGTTGTATATTTTGAGAGAACTTGTCAAGTAAATAAGTAAATAAAAAGATTAGCTTCTCCTAAATAATCAAGTAATATAAACTAGTGGAGTGACATTGAACTTGAATAAACAGTTATCATTAATTAAAGATCAGCGGGTTGAAGAAATTATACCTGAGGATGACCTCATTAAAAAACTAAAAAAGGCACAGCAGACAGGAACTCGGTTGCGGGTAAAATATGGTATAGATCCCACAGGCTATGATGTCCATATTGGACATATGGTCCCTATTCGTAAGATGCGTGACTTTCAAGAACTTGGTCATATTGGGGTGATTGTTATTGGGGATTTTACCGCCCAAATCGGGGACCCTACAGGACTGGATAAAACACGAAAGGCTCTTTCTGCCGAGGAGGTCAAACAAAACGCAGCTAAATATATGGAACAATTATATAGAATCTTGGATCCAAAGAAAACTGAGGTGAGATGGCAGTCTGAGTGGTTTAAAAAGATGACCCTTGAAGATGTAATCAATCTGCTTTCAAAATTCACCTTCGCTCAACTAATGGCACACGAAACATTCCGTAAAAGATATGAAAACGGAAAACCTCTCTCTTTGCATGAAATTATGTATCCAATACTCCAGGCTTATGACTCCGTAGCAATCAATGCTGATATCGAGCTGGGAGCAAGTGAACAAAAATTTAACATACTTGCCGGCAGAGAATTACAAAGAATGCTGGGTATGGAACCACAAGTCGCAATCCTTTCCCCGATTCTTTTTGGAACTGATGGAAAAGAAAAAATGAGTAAAAGCCTGAACAATTATATTGCTATTTTCGACTCTCCAGAAGAAAAATATGGAAAGGTAATGTCTATCCCTGATTCTGCAATTATAAATTATTTTAAATTGGCAACAAATCTGAGTCTTGAGGAGATAAAAGAGATAGAAAACACATTAAATGGTGGAAAAGAAAATCCCAAAAATATCAAGATGAGACTGGCAAGGGAGATTGTTACCTTGTACGATGGCAAAGAGGCAGCCCAAAAGGCAGAAGAGCATTTTCAGAGGATTTTCGCTGAAAAAAAGATTCCTGATAAACTGCCTGAATATACAACAAATAAAGAAAAATACTGGATCGTTAAACTGCTTGCCGATGCTGGACTTGTAAAAAGTAATAGCGAAGCCCGACGCTTGATAACACAAGGTGCGGTTACAATCAATGGAAAAAAGATAAAAGATACCGATGTAGAAATTCAAGTAACCGATGGGATGGTAATTCAAGTAGGAAAACTTCGTTTCTGCAAGATAAAAAAGGATAACACTTAATTATGATATTTTCGGCTTAGCCGAGAAAGGAACTTAAGATGAAAAAAATACTAACTATCGTTGTCCTCCTTCTCTCTGCAACCTACGGATTTGCTGATGAATCTCTTGAAGACAAACTTGCAAACCTTGCTGAAGAGGGTGGGAAAGACTATCTAAGACCTTTAGTTACTGCATTTGGCACAGACCTTAATTCAGGCTGGCTTTTTAGTGCAAAGGCTACCAAGCCTCTTCGATTTGGAATTACTTTGAGTGGAATTGCCTCTTTCGTGCCTGGCGAAGATAAATCATTTTTTATGGAAAATCCGAACACAACTATCTACGAGGGTGTGCAGACAGAGACAGCCACTATATTTGGAGAAAAAGGCGGATTTTTTGCGCCTAAACCTGAGTTGGAAAGCACTGTTGACACACTCTGGCTTCCAGATGGAGTAGATTTTGATATCGCACCAATCATTACCCCACAAATATTTATTGGCTTGCCAAAGGGATTTGAGCTATCTGCGCGAGGCTTGCCACCCATAAAAATTGATGATGATATCGGGGACCTTTCCTTTTGGGGAATTGGACTCAAACACGAGATTACAACATGGATGCCACTGCTTCCCATTGATATATCTCTGCAAGGGGCATATCAGTCTCTAAAAGTAGGAGATGTTGTTACGGCACACACCACCTTCTTAAATGCGGCTGTGAGCAAAAAACTGCTCTCATTCACCTTTTATGGAGGAGTTGGTTTAGAATCTACAACCGCTAATGTAGAGTACAAATATACCTATTACAAAGTTGACGAGGGCGGCGCCACTCCCGTTGAAAAACAGATAAAGTTTGATCTAGATGGCGAAAATGAATTTCGCTTTTTTGCTGGAATACGATACCATTTTCTGGCGTTTGACCTCTGTGCTGACTATTCATATGGCAACTATTCTGTCCTGAGGCTTGGCCTGGGAGCATCTTTCTAAAAATCTTCTTTTGACCTGATATCATAGTGTTAGTTAGTATATGACGCGATGTGAGGGTTGACAATCTTGGATTAATTTATATACTTTAATTTTAAGATTAAGTCTCAATCTTATAAAAGAAAAAATTATGAAATATGAAGTAAGAAAATTTCAAAAATTTATCCAGAAATATGATCTTCTCTGGTCAAGAGAGAGAAAAATAGTATCTGAACAGGTCTTCGCTAATCATTTTCATTTTACCGCTGACGACCTTTTTATGCAGCTTAATAAAAAAGGGAAGAACATTTCGCGTGCTACCGTATACCGTACATTAAACTTATTAGAGAAAAGCGGGCTGATTAACAAGATACAAATGGAAAGTGGAATGCATCTTTATGAGCCTATTTATGGGCGTGAGCATCATGACCACCTTATCTGTCAAAGATGCGGAAAAATGATAGAATTTTACTCTCCAGATATAGAAGATATTCAGTCCCAGATCGCAAGAGAGAATGGCTTTATTATGACCGGACACAGTCTAAACATTTATGGCATCTGTGCTGAATGCAAAAACAAAATAACCCAAAATGATACAGACTCTGCTGGAGACAAGTAACTGCAAGGATAATAGAATGGATTTAGTAAATTTAACACAACTTAGATCGGGTGAAGAAGGAAAAGTGGTAAATATCCTTGGTGGATTGGGAATTCATCGACGACTGGAAACAATGGGAATCCGTCCAGGCATAAAGATAAAAAAGATATCAAAATTTTTTAGAACCGGACCTGTAACAGTTGAAATAGGAAATACAAAAGTTGCTATCGGATATGGTATGGCAAGAAGGGTCATTGTTGAAAAGATTAACCACGCATGATCACAAAACCTTCAAACAAAGTTTTATTGTATGTGAGTATAATACCCGCACATAGGTCTAAATTTGGGTTCATCACAAATTAAAATAAAGTGAAAGGAATTGTTGGATGAAAAAGGTACTTCTAATTGGTAATCCAAATGTTGGGAAGAGTGTTATCTTTTCCAGACTTACGGGCGTAAATGTCATCGCATCTAACTATCCAGGGACTACTGTCGAATTTACAAAGGGATATATGCGATTAGAAGGTGAAAGAGTTGAAATAATTGATGTGCCTGGTACATATACTCTTAAACCAACTTCAAGAGCAGAAGAAGTCGCTGTTAAGATGCTTAATGATGCCCTTAAGGAAAATGATGATGACAATACTATTGTAATAAATATTGTGGATTCTACTAATCTTGAAAGAAATCTAAATCTTACTCTGCAGCTCATTCAAACAGGTGTCCCTCTTGTCGTATGCCTTAACTTCTGGGATGAAACAAAACATACAGGAATTCAGCTGGATGTAGAAAAACTGGAGCAGATTTTAGGGATTCCTGTAGTCCCAACTTGTGGCATAACTGGTGAAGGGATAAAAAATCTCGTATCAAGATTAACCGAAGCAAAGGCCAGCCCATATCAATATGAGGAAGAAGAAAAATGGTCTGCAATAGGTAAGATTATTACTGAGGTCCAGAAATTGATGCATCGCCATCACACAGTTTTTGAAAAAATTGGAGATGCTACTATCCATCCATTAACCGGGATACCCCTTGCAATCATTATCTTGCTACTTGCTTTTACCATTGTAAGATATATCGGCGAATCACTAATTGGGTATCTCTTTGAACCCCTATTTGAAAATTTATGGAAGCCTCTTATGATGAGATTATCCGACCTTTTGGGCTCTACTGGTTTTATTCATGATGTTTTGATCGGGCATCTCATTGAGGGCGAAATTGATTTTGCCCAATCAATGGGACTGTTGACAACTGGCTTATTTGTGCCTTTTGCTATGGTTCTACCATATATTGTTGCCTTTTATTTTGTCTTGAGTTTTCTCGAGGACTCCGGCTATCTTCCCAGACTCGGTGTTTTGCTTGATAATCTTATGCATAAACTCGGCATCCATGGCTTGGCAATAATTCCTATGCTACTTGGAATTGGTTGCAATGTCCCGGGTGCATTAGCCACCAGAGTATTAGAAACAAGAAGAGAAAGATTTATCGCTGCCACACTTATGGCAATAGCAATTCCATGTATGGCACAAATTGCAATGATATTTGGGCTGGTAGGCATATATGGTACATCTGCCTTGGCTATTGTTTTCGGCACTCTTTTTATCGTTTGGCTTGTACTTGGTTTTTTACTTAATAAAATCTTAAAAGGAGAAACGCCAGAAATATTTGTAGAGATACCACCCTACCGTTTCCCCTATTTCCCTGCCCTTCTAAAAAAGCTCTGGATGAGAGTCTTGTGGTTTCTGAGAGAAGCGATTCCTTTCGTGCTTCTCGGCGTGCTCATAATCAACATTCTTTACGCTCTTCATATAATTGAATTCATCGGCAAACTTGCAGCGCCAGTTGTAACTAGAATACTTGGATTGCCCCAAGAAGCTGTAGGAGCTCTGGTAATCGGCTTTCTTAGAAAGGATATAGCTGTGGGAATGCTTGTCCCATTAGGATTAACGATGCAGCAAATGATAACCGCATCCGTGATTCTTACTATGTATTTCCCCTGCGTCGCAACCTTTGCTATATTAGTCAAAGAACTCGGCGTAAAAGATATGATAAAATCAACTGTAATTATGATAATATCGACATTGATAGTTGGTGGAATATTGAATTTGATTTTATAAATCCAAAATCGGAGAACCCAAAATTTTTTCTAATATATTGAGATTAAGTCTCATTATCATTTTGGGAAATATTTGGAATATAAGTGGAAAATGGAATGTTTTTTCCAAAATATAATAAAGGAGATGTGAAATGGAAAGAATAGGCATCAAGACATTTTTTCCAACCTTAATATTTTTTGGCTTTTCCTACATGCTATTGGTTTTTACAAATCGTGCCGGAGAAATTCCTTATCTTTTTGCTGGATTTGTATTACTTATTATCGGGATTTTCTTGTTTTTGAGATCAGAGAAAATCAAAGAAAATGCTTTTAAAAGCAATCTGCTGGCAATTTTCAGCGGAATATCACTTTGGGGATTTTTCGGTGAATTTCTGGAAAATGCAAATTTGTACATTAAAGATGCAACTATTGAAATTGCTCATTGGAATTTTTTACCCATTTTACTTCTGGCGATTTTCTTGTTTTTGAACCTCAGAAAGCATTTACCAATATCTATACAATTTTCATTAGTAAGTTTTCTACTTATCTGGACTCTGCATTATATTATGATTTTTCAATTAGAGTTTCTGTCCCGAACACATCTTTCTACTTATATAATGTGTGGTATAGTTGCATTTTTGGCCGGATTTTCAGTTTATAAGGTAAGAAGAAGTAAAAGCATTAACTTAATAATGTTCTGGTCATACTTCGGGCTTTTGACAGCTTGGTCTGTTCTGGAATATATCTGGGGTTGGCGACTAATTCCAGGACCTTATTCAATATAATGAAGTAATCAAAATGTTAAATAATTTTTGTGGTAATCCGCTTCTATGGATAGATATCTATCTGATGTGAAATTAAAAATATGAAAAACTTATTACTCATAATATCTCTGATCTTTGTTGGTCAAACTTTAGGCTGTTTAGTTGGATTAATAAAAAAGCCAAAAGAGACAATTCTATATGGTTCTCTTGCATTCGCCGCCTCAATGATGCTTGGTATTTCATTCTTCCAATTGATACCTGAAAGTTTGAAAATTATATCTTTTTACTTGTTGATTATCTCTTTTTTCCTTGGGATAGTTATATTTTTTATTATTGATAAAATCCTGCCACACATAAATCCAGAATTGCTCAAGAAAGAAAAGCCCTCTGTTAAAAGAAGTGTTACTATGCTTGTTATTGGTATGGCATTGCATAATATCCCAGAAGGATTGGCAATCGGTGTTGGGTTTGCTTTAACACCAACATTGGGAATAACAATTGCATTGGGAATTGCAGCTCAAGATGTGCCTGAAAATATCGCTACAATCGCTCCTTTATATGGCTTAACCAAAAAGAGAATGAAATCCTTTGTTATCGTAACCATAACAATATTGTTTGAATTACTTGGCTTTATTTTTGGTTACTATATTTTGAAAGAAACATCTTTAGATTTATTGGGAGCATCTCTTGCACTTGCGGCTGGATTTATGGCCTACATCTCAGTGGAAGAATTAATCCCAGCAGCACAAATAAAACAAAATCCTAAAGTAGGGATTGTTAGTCTAATTTTAGGCATGATATGTGTGTTGTTGATCAACTTCTTATCCTAAAATAAATGCATCAAAATCCCAATTGGTTTTGGGTGGATGAAAAAAATCTATGAAGAAAAAAATAAAAAACTTGACATTTGTCTGATGAGATTGAGAATGCGTCGCATTCTCATAAAGAATAAAAAAACTAAATGAGAGGAGATTAGTCATGAGAAATAATGTAAAGGTATTAATATCAGCAACGATATTTCTGCTACCGCTTGTTATCTTAAACGCTATTGAATTAGAGCCTCCTGAGATTCATACAAATATTGTTTTACAGGCTGATGCATATTTTGGAGATGATATTATCGTTCAAGATTCATCCTGGCAAGGTGCTTTTGAAAATACCATCTATGAAGTACCTAATAGCAAATTTGCTGTTCGGAAAGCAATGGTAGAAGTAATTGGTAATCTCGACAAAAAAGTTGAATATAATATAGAATTCGGCGTGTCAACCTGCCCTTTCTCAGGAGCGAAAATAGGTTTTGGAGTAAAGGAAGCAGGTGTATTCTACAAGCCTGTTGAATGGATAAAAGTTGGACTTATGAAAGGACATATTATGCGGGGATTTGAAATTTATCAATCATGTACAGAGGTTCTAACAGTAGAAAAACCACACTCTGGGGCTGCATTTATTGGTCAATGTCATGCTACAGGGGCTGTTATAGAAGCGGACTATGATATTTCTGAAACGATGGGCTTTTCCACACAAATTGCTTTTTTGAATGGCTTTAACAATGAGTCTTTTGAGAAAGAATATGATAGAAATATTGGTATAATTTTCCGAACCCCTTTAGATGGCCTGTCAATTAGTGGATACTATAATGATATCAAACAGGATCTTGGGCAAATCGAGCCTATTACAGGTGAGCTTATTTATGAAAAGAGCAGTAGAATGGGGTTCGGTGCTGAATTTGACTTCCAAAATATCTTTATCCGCGGAGAGTACTATACGGGGCAAGGATTTGCAGGAAGCATTGTTCCCGATACTACCAAAGCCAAGAAAGATCTCAAAATGAATGCATCTTATGTTGAAGCTGCATATAAATTCAAAACGAATTGGAACATAATTCCTTATATTCAACCTTACTTTATGTATCAGTCATGGAATAAAGCTTCAAATGTTGATGGCTATTATTGGGATATTGAAGGAAGTCAAGTTGAGGAACATATCTATTGTGATGATTTCATCTCCAGTTATTTTACAACAGGCATCACTATTGGACTAGATGACGAACACACAAAAATTAAAGTTGATTATGAAATACCTGTGGATGTTCCTGATAATGAATTCAAACAGGCAAAAAAATTGGTAATCAGACTTCAAAGTGGTTTTTGAACATAACTAAATAAAAAAACTAAAAAATTCCTCCGCCAGCCAGGGGAGAAGGAGAAAGAATGAAACAATTCATAACTATGGCTTCAGCCATATTAATTGCAGGATTATCTGTATTTGCAAATGCAGATACAATGAACCTGCTGCCTTGTGATGATATGTATACTGATGTAGAACATCCTACCACACCGCCGACAACTGATCAATTATGGGTAGCTGAGTCCACTCATGGTGGCCATTTTGAAAGAATAATGATGCAATTCGACCTGAGTGAACTATATGATGCAATAATTGAAGATGCAACTCTACATCTGTATCGTTTCTTTTCCTGCCCTATAACAGGAACAACCGCTACAAACTTCTATGCAATCACCCAGGAGTGGGACGAAGAAACATGGGACCCTCATACGCATATTCAATATGACCCTTATGTATGGACTTCATTCACTTTTATTAGTCAAGGCGGGCCTTATGGTATATGGTTTGCAGTAGATATAACCAGTCTTGTTCAAGCATGGGTAGATGGTTCAGTAGAAAATCATGGATTTGTCATTAGAGCGGTATCAGGAAACAAATGGAGTAAATTCTATTCAAAAGAATATTCCAATCCCAATCTACATCCCTATCTGGAAGTTAACTATACGCCTGGAGCTGTTGGCGATGAAAATTTCGAGACTTCTCCCTTCCTTTCTCAAAATTACCCCAATCCATTTAGCGGCTCAACTACATTCAAGTTTACTCTCCCCTATCCAGCACATATAGAGCTCTCTGTGTATAATATTAGAGGAGAGCGTCTCGCAACTGTGGTAGATGAAGAGATGGGCTCTGGTTCCTATGAAATTTCCTGGTCTCCTCCAAATGGGAACAGCTCACTGACAAATGGGATCTACTTCTATAGGCTTAAAGCTGGAGATAATACCGTTGTAAAGAAAATGGTGATAATGCAGTAATTCTATCTTCTCGCTGAGCACTCAAGAGGGAGAGGAACAGGCTTCTCCCTCTTTTTTTCTTTCTCGAAAAGAAGCTCCCTGAAAGCAATGAACAATGAATAATGAAAAATTAAAAGGAAAAACCCAATGAAATATCCATCCGCTAACTGGCGGAATTTCATGGGTCAAGAGATTGAAAGATTGAAAAACTTTTATAGATAATAGAGAAAAGTAAATGGGAAATAAATCACAAGCGCCAAGCATCAAACTCCGAATAAGCACCAAGACTCAAGCACCAAATAACAAACAAATCACAAGCACCAATGACCGAAATGCAAAACAGTCAAGCCGCGTCCGCCAGTTGGCGGAGAATTGTTTTCTGTTTCCTTCCCTCCGTTTTCCTTGTCACCTGCTCTTCTCTGCTCTTATTAGCTTCACATAAACCTTTCTGGTTCGAGGACCATCAAATTCACAGAAGAATATTGCCTGCCATGTCCCAAGTACTAATTCCTCCTTCTCTATAATGACTACTTCTGAACATCCAATGAGGCTTGATTTAATGTGCGCAGCAGCATTGCCTTCAAGATGTTTGTAGCCACCATTAAGTGGAATCAGTTTGTTAAGTTGAGATAAAATATCCTGCCTTACTGCAGGGTCAGCCCTTTCATTAATTGTAATGCCGGCAGTCGTATGCGGTACATAGAGGATAGCTGCCCCATTATCTACCTCTTGCTGCTTTAAAACCTCCCTTACCTTCTCGGTAATGTCGATAAACTGAAACTGTCTTGTGGTTTGGACAGTTATTGTATTCATAATTACTCCTTGGACACCTTATTCTAAACTCAACCCAAAAATGATAAGCGCACGATGTCAAATTTTCTCCTTCATATAAGATTTTCATTTACTGGATTCAATGATTGACAAAAATATACTTTTGTAATAAATTAACATCCAAGTCTTAATCAGCAGTGAGAAAGGAAAACATCTATGGCACATAAAACAGTTCGCCATGAGCATAAAATCACAGAAGATAAATTTGTTACAAGGATGCTTCTTCTATCAGAATACTTCCAGCGTAATTGGAAAATGGTTGCTGGTACAGCGGCAGGGATTGTTATTATAATAATAATCGCTTTATCGCTCAGTTCCCACCAAAAGGCTGTTACAAAAGAAGCAGTGCGGCAATTTGATGATGTTATAGCGGCATATCAAGCGGGCGATTTGGAAACCGCATTCAATGAATTTCAACGCTTAACAAGTGATTATAGTGGCACCAGAGAGGGTAGATGGGCATATTTTTATTTGGGGAAAATTTTAATAGAACAAAATCCACCTGACTATGAACAAGCAGAGGAGTACTTCCAGATCGCATACAAGGAAATTAAAGAAGATATTTTGAAAGAGGCTGCATTTATTGGCGTGGCAAACTGCCAGTTAGCCCAGGGAAATGAAGATAAATACTATGACACTTTAAAGCAGATTGTGAAAAGATTTCCCAACTCATCAAATGCCCCATCACTCCTTTATGAGATTGGTGAATACTATTGGGAACAGGAGCGGTTTGAGAAGGCTAAGAGTTACTATCAAGAGATCGTTGAAAAGTATGAGGATGCATCTGTTTATAGCAGAGCCAAAAACCGCCTTGCGGAAATAGAGCTCTTCGGTTAACTGTTAATACAATTTACAGGTATATCATAGGTTATACGATGGTGAAGCCCCATAGATGAAAATTTCTAAGGAGATTTTAGGATGGGTTGGCTACGATTTTGCAAATTCCGCATTCACAACCGTTATAGTTACTGTCGTTTATAGTGTATATTTCAAAACTGTTGTTGTAGGACAGGAAGGTTTGGGAGATTACCTCTGGGGACTATCGATGAGTATTTCTATGCTTATTGTAGCGCTGTCATCTCCAATCTTGGGCGCGATTGCGGATGCCTCACACTCAAAAAAGAAATTCTTGCTTGTTTACTGTTATACTTCAGTTATTTTCACAGCAATGCTTTTCTTCATTGGAGAGAACGCAATTCTCCCCGGGATGCTCTTTTTTATTATTGCCAATATCGGCTTCGAAGGTGGAAATGTTTTCTATAACGCCTTTTTACCAGAAATCGTGAGCCAGCAGGATATAGGCAAAGTATCCGGTCTGGGTTGGGGAATAGGGTATTTAGGAGGGCTGTCTGCACTTGTCGTTGCACTTCCCTTTATCGAAAATCATACCGCTTTAGTTTTTCCGCTCACTGCTTTCTTCTTCGGCATTTTTGCTATACCAATATTCCTCTGGGTAAAGGATAGAAAAGAACCAGGCCCAAAAATATCGGCTCAAAACCAAAAGACAAATTACATAAAAGCAGGCTACAGGCAGCTTGCACTTACTTTCAAGCATATCAGAAGATTTAAAGAATTAGCAAAGTTTCTTCTCGCCTTTTTTGTTTATAATGATGGGATAAAGACGGTGATAGCCTTTGCTGCTATCTATGGTGCTCAGGAATTTGGTATGACTGGGACCCAATTAATCGTATATTTTATTATTGCGAATATAAGTTCATTTTTCGGCGCGCTTGTGTTTGGGTATGTTTCCGATAAACTTGGAGCGAAACGCACAATTTCTATTACACTTTTTCTCTGGATAGGAGTGGTAATTTGGGCATTCCTATGCCCTACAGTAAAGCAATTCTATGGAGTAGGCTTTCTTGCTGGACTAGCAATAGGATCAAGCCAGGCGACTAGCCGAACTATGATGGCAATATTGAGTCCGCGTGATAAATATGCAGAATTTTTCGGCTTTTATGCTGTAAGTGGCAAGGCTGCTGCTATCATAGGACCTTTTCTTTATGGATTGATTGTCCTCTGGGTCGGAAGCCAAAGATTGGCTATACTTAGTATACTGGCTTTCTTTATAGGCGGCCTCGTACTCCTCCAAACAGTGAATGAAAAACAAGGGATTAAGGCTGCACAAGATTATGACAAGGCTATGGCTACAAGTTCTTATGCAAAATAATACAGCACAGATAAAAAGATCTCCACCAAAAGTTTTTATTCATACTTATGGCTGCCAGATGAATGTGGCAGATAGCGAGATGGTTGTGGCAATTCTTACCAACTCTGGCTATGAAATCACCTCTAATATTGAAGAAGCGGATATAATAATCTTCAACAGTTGCACGGTACGTCAGCATGCGGAAAATAGGGTAATTGGCAGAATTACTCAGGAAGCCGCTCGTAAAATTTCCAAGCCATCCCTGGTGATTGGCTTGATCGGCTGCGCTGCTCAACGCACAGGAAAAAGTCTTCTCGTGAAAATCAATGGCTTGGATTTTGTGGTCGGAACAAGCCAGTACAAAAACATACCCCAAATAATCGAGCAAACCATAGAGACCAAAAACAAGGTTGCTTTCCTTGCCCCCAATGATGAAGAGAATTATCACCAGATT
This sequence comes from Cloacimonadia bacterium, assembly GCA_049975325.1. Lineage (GTDB taxonomy): Bacteria > Cloacimonadota > Cloacimonadia > JGIOTU-2 > JBNGDW01 > JBNGDW01. The sequence goes on from JBNGDW010000025.1 coordinate 17,393, forward strand.
TATCCACTGAGAAACCCTGGAACGAGTGGATTTGTAACAATTATGCGTGGGTGTAATAATTTCTGCTCCTACTGTATTGTCCCCTATGTTCGCGGAAGAGAACGGTCTAGACCCTATCAGGAAATTCTTGAGGAAATCAGACAAGCAGGAGATCAGGGGTTTAAAGATATCACATTGTTAGGCCAAAATGTTAATTCCTATCATTACAAAAATGTGGATTTCCCCTCTCTTCTTCAACAAGCCGCTCAGCTAGATTCAGTCAGGCGACTGCGATTTGTAACTTCACATCCAAAAGACCTTTCTCTAAAACTGATCGAAGTGATGGCATCTGAGGATAAAATATGCGAACACCTTCATCTCCCGTTACAGTCCGGCTCCAATGCCGTGCTTCAAAGGATGAATCGTCACTATACTGCTGAGCATTACTATTTTTTGATTACAAAGCTTCGTGCCGCTATTCCAGATATAGCCCTCACTACTGATGTAATGGTTGGCTTTCCCGGAGAGACTGAAGACTATTTTAGGGAAACATATAATCTGATGGAAAAGATCCGTTTCGATTATGCATTTACCTTTAAGTTTTCTCCCCGAGAAGGAACCCAGGCTGCTAAAATGGGAAGTCAGATTGACGAGAAAACAAAACTAAAAAGATTACAGGCTCTCATGGATCTGCAAAACAAAATCACCCTTGAAAAATATAGAGAACAAATCGGCAAGGAGAAAGAGGTCTATGTTGAACAGATAAGTAAGAAAAATAGGCTCGAACTTTCTGGC
>JBNGDW010000026.1:0-17918 GCA_049975325.1 Cloacimonadia bacterium
GTTATAACATAATCATAAGTGATGCCATTTACAACCGTAGTATCTACACATGAATATTCATCTAAATAAACAGGATAGATTTCTTCATATTGGGGTTGGGCTTCGCTTTTTCTATAAACTTTGTAGGTCCAATATGGGAATAGAGTTGTATCAGGAAATTCCTCCCAGTATAACACAACTTGTCCATCAGCAGGATAAGCGGCATCCAAGATGGGACGAATTTCTGTAGAACCCCGATCTAATATCCAGTGATGTGGGTCAAACTGAAGAGAAACATAAACTGGCCACTCGGAAAGCCAGGAGCATGTAGTGCTTTCAAATTCTTCTGCCCCTGCATCTGCTAAAACAGAATCAATCTCACCATTTATATTTACTGAAAATGGCACTTGCATTTCAAAGTGCGTATCTGTGTCAGAGAGTGAACGGGTACGGATTATTACAGCTGGAGTTGTTCCATTCCCAATCGCTGCTTTTAGATAATAATATTCAAACCTCGGCACCCCGCTTCCGAAAATCCAGTCATTAAAAAATTCCTGCAAGTCCATGCCACTAACAGATTCACAGACATCAATAAAATCTGTAGTTATTACATTTCCATATTTATAGGTATCAAAATATGATTGAAGGATATCGAAAAATGTGCTGTCTTCAACCATCAATCTAAGCATATGCAAAACTGAAGCAGGTTTTTCATAAGTGGCTGGTGTAAAATAGGCATTGTAAGGTGGGTCATAGACAGTATATGCATTGCCTCCTGCCCAATTCAAATAATATTGATGGAATGATGATTCCACATAGTCACACATTGCATCAAAGCCTTCGGTAGCCTCAACATACAGAGCCTCGGAATAGGTGGCAAAGCCTTCCGAAAGCCAGACATCTTTCCAGGTTAAAGGAGTAAGGCAGTCCCCAAACCATTGATGAGCCAGTTCGTGAACAAAAATAAGCTCGTATGTCCCCATTCCATTAATGAGCCCATTCCCAATAGATGTCATTGTTTGATGCTCCATTCCACCCCAACCGCCGAAAATTCCACATTCTGCCATCCCATATTTCTGAAAAGGATAGTTACCGTAAAGATTTTCATAGATACCCATTGCAGTTGGGATGCAGGCAAAATCACTTTGTGCAAAGTTAAGATGTGAAGGATAGACATAGTTTATAATCGGCAAATCCCCATAATCCTGCTCAAAGGTTGCATAATCGCCAGCACAAAATGAGACAAGATAAGTAGCAATCTGGTCGGTATTGTCCCAGCAAAATGTTTTCGTGCCATCGCCATTATCAATCTCATCTACAAGTATCCCATTTGAAGCTACAAGCATATTATCAGGCACTTTTATATTCATTTTTGTGGTAGCCTTATCCCAAGGGTGGTCATAGCAGGGCCACCAGAAGCGCGTCCCATTTGGGTCAGAATAGGTGAAAATATAGTTTTGCCAATAAATACCTGTATGATAGACATCTGAACTCAGTGTTGGATAACCTTGATAAAAAACCTGCGTGGAAAGTGTGTCGCCAATATTATAAGGCTGGTCAAGGGTGATAGTAATTACTTCATCATCATAAAAAAATGAGGCAGAAGTTCCATTAACAAGAACAGAATCCACATTTAATTGCTCAAGTTCGTAGGAAATTTCTGTTAGATTATCTTCTTTTGCCATTATTCTTGCTAAAACATTTCCTAAGATGTAGTGATTTGATGGGAAAAGCTGAAGATTTATTTCATATGAAAGTGCATCAAAGGAATGAACTGAATCGGCACGAGATGGAGTTACTCCAAATGCTTCGTATTGTTTATGGAAATATTCTCTTGGAATATCGGCAAAGGAGGAAGTAAAAGTTAAGAGGCAAATGGCAAAAGTAAAAAATAGAATTTTTTTCATTAGAACCCCTTCCTGGCATTTTCAGCCTTTTGATTCGGGATAAACCCGAACCTACCCTCGGCACCCGGGATGAGCCTACATTTGCCCAATAAATTTTATTTAAAATTCAATCTGGGATTGCCATCCTCTATTTCTTTTACAAATTTAGCTCCTGGTATAGTCTGGACAAATATTTCTGCAGTGTTCCACACCTTACCTCCTGTTAGATGCCCTCCCACAAGCTCATGAGACCTTTTTGCTAATGCCACATGAATATGCCAGTCTAACTTCCCCTCTGGATCAAAAAACATGTTACCGTTTGTAGAGACAAGTTCTACCGGGCTTTCTATGGTTTCAATAATGTATTTCCCATTTTCATAGTAACCGATTTCAGCATTTTTTAACATCCCGACTCCATTTAGAATTATAGCATTGGTGAGGTTGTGCTGTTTTGCAAACTCCTTTAATTTTTGGAGAAAATCTTCTCCCTGAATCAATCTAATGCCGTAGATATTATTAAATCTTTTTTGTACCATTTTTTCTTAAGTTTGAGGAGAGCACTATGGCTCCCCTTTTCATTATTTGAAGAACTCAATGATAATATTTGCCACTTCGACACCAACTCTCTCCTGTGCTTCAACAGTTGATGCTCCTATGTGTGGAGTAACAGAGACATTAGGATGATTGACAAGTTCCATGTTATTCGTAGGTTCCTCTTCAAAAGAGTCAATGCCAGCCAGAGCGACCTTACCGGAATTCAACCCATCAAGTAAGGCTTTTTCATCTACAACACCACCGCGAGCACAGTTTATAATCATTACTCCGTCCTTCATTTTGGATATTGCTTCTTCATCAATAATGTAGTGAGTCTCATCAGTATGTGGAATATGGAGAGAAATGATATCTGCCTCGCGGAGAAGCGTTTCAAAATCTACCAATTTAACATCTAAATCTGTTTCTTTAACATAAGGATCGTAAGCAATGACTTTCATTTCAAGAGCTGTGGCTTTTTTGGCAAGGATTTTGCCTATATTCCCCAATCCAACTATTCCAAGGGTCTTATCAGCAAGCTCTCTTCCTTTGTATTTTTTCTTATTCCACTCACCCTTACGCATTGTAATATTGGAATCTGGCAGGAAACGATACAAGGCAAGCATATGAGCCAAAGCAAGTTCTGCAACAGATTGGGATGAGGCTGTAGGTGTGTTAGTAACTTCTATTCCTTTTGATCTTGCATACTCGTAGTCAATATTATCCAATCCAACTCCGCCACGAACAATTAATTTGAGATTATCAGCAGCATCAATAGCAACTTTTCTTACCTTAGTCGCACTTCTTACAACGGCTACATCAAACCCTTTTATCATTTCAGCCAGTTCTTCCGGGGTTTTCTTCTCGGTTTTTTGAACTAATTCATGACCCGCGTTCTCCAGCATCTCAATACACCTTGAAGAAACAGGGTCACTGATTAAGATTTTAGCCATTTTATCCTCCAATTTTTTAGTGAACAACTGATAATGATCTGTCATAATCAATTATCCACTATTACTTATTATTTATTCACTATTCTAATAATAGCATTTTTTTGATATCTGATTGATAATTATCAGATGTCAATTTATAAAGATAGATTCCTGATGAAACTTTTTGACTATTTTCATCTTTTCCATCCCAGACAACTTTATTATTTTTTAATTTTAAATTTTCAATTTTAAATTGTTTTACTCGCTGGCCCTTAATATTATAGATTTCTATCTTGGCATTTGTTACATCCTTAGGGTGAAGCTTAAAAGAAATTGTGGTAGAAGCAGAAAATGGATTGGGATAATTTATTCCTAATTCTGTAACAAAGGGCTGAGGAGTATCTGGTACTGACATAGCAGGCACGCACACAACAGTATCAGAAGGCAAAGATTCTCCCTCTGGATTCTCATACAATGCTGTTACATAGTAATAGATAGAGTCTGACCCGGGCATCGTTGGGGCATCTACTTCAGAAAATGATAAGGTTTCTGTAGGAAGAGTTGCAATTATTTCAAAATTCCGATATACATTATAGCCAACATGTTCTTCAACCGGTGGGGGTAAGGGAGGATCCCAGAAGAGATAGTAATAGTTATGCGGACATTCATATTCTTGCTCTACATAAAAGTTGCGTGGAGATGGGAATCTGGGTTCTGGTATCTGGGTTGAGGGAAATACAATATAATCAATCCAGGCACAATCGCTTCCTGCACTCATAGAACCATCTTTCTCATAAGACCATTTCAATGTATGTGTTCCTGCCTCAAGATTGAATACTTCTTCAGACCACCCTACCTCTCCAGACCATGAATCTTGTTCTATGTCATCAATATAAAATTTAAGAAAATCCCATCCGCTTTCAGAGGAGACCCTTTTCCAGAACTGAATCGCTCCATCCACTGGAATCTCAATTGTAGTTAGTATAGCAGAGGTTTGATTATCACCAATATTTCCAGAACGAGCAGAATATGTTCCATCATAAGAAATTGTATTATCAATCACCCAATTGGCATTGCCTGCAAATTCCCACTCATCACCGAACACTCCGGTTTCAAAACTCTCTACCACAGCAGGATAAAGAAGAAAGTCTACTATGTTTTGCTCTTCGGTAACCAATATTTCTTCAGAGATAGGGACATATCCATCTTTGGTAACTCGAAAAGTATATGTACCTTCTAGAACCTCTGATAATGTATACTGGCCAGTACTATCTGTGGTAACAGGGTCAAGCGAAGAGCCCACCAATTCCACTGTAGCGCCTTCTATTGGCTCATAGCTTATCACATCAAGCACAGTTCCAGATACTACGATTTGTTGAGCCTGTTGCAATTGAATATCAATCACTGTGGCACCAGATTCATTTACCCGGACATTATAAATGGTTTGTGGTAGGTACCCTTCTGCTGAAAATTGTACATCATATCGACCTGGCAACAGCATACGATAATAGTCACCCACATCTGGGTCTGTAAATACCTCAGAATTATCAAAATCGTGATCTAAAATTGTAATTTTCGCATCAAGAGGATTGCCCTGCTTATCTGTAACCACTCCTCTGATGCCATACATCACATTTTCCATATAATTTAAGAATGAGCGCCAGTTATATTCCCAATGATCAGGAAGCTGGTCTGGAGGCAAAAGCTTTGTATCTGATATCTCAATAGTCACCTCTCGGCAACCATGAAAATAGTTCATATAGTCCTGGCGACCACCAGTTATGCGATACCATTGATAGCCATTGGTAATTCCATCATTAAATCCAGACATATATCCAGGGGGACTATATGCCTGAGCCGTGTCTGCATATTCATGCGAAATTACCTGGTACCATTCATCATCTGCATGCAATCTGGACCAGGTATCCCAGGGATAATTTACAACCTCAGCTCCACCATGAAAATTAGCTGAAAGCACAAAATTATGCGTCTCTGCTACATCCATCATCGCTATTGTTTCGGGCTGCCATGCATTACCGTCTGGATGGAGTCCATCTTCTGGGTCTGGGAAATTCCTGTTCAGATCAACCCCATTTGCATTCCATCTCCACGCTCCCCCAACTGTATTATTACCCCCATGATATGTTCCATCAGGATTAGCAAGTGGATTTATCCAGATTTCCATATTGTTAACCATATTAGTTATACGGTCATCCTCACCATAACTAGTCAAAAGAGAATCGATCAGCCTTAACATCAGGACATAACCTGTTGTTTCATCACCGTGCATTGTCGAGGTGTACATGAATTCTGGTTCGGCTTCCTCGCTATCCACATTATCAGATATAACTGCAAAAAGAAGGTCTCTCCCCTGAACAGTTTCGCCGATATTTTCAATTCGACAGAGATCTGGATAATCAGATTCAAATTGATACATCATATTGACATAGGCATCATAAGTAGGATAAGCATCCCAATCTCGCATTTCTGCTTTTGTGGAAGCCATACGCGGTGTTATCAAGGTTCCCGGATGAGGGAGTGTTTCAAAGGTATAACCCAGTGATTTCAGGTCTTGCAACTGCTCAGGATTCGCATACGCATATACTTCATTCCCAACCACATTATCTATAGAAACTATTTTGGTAAGCCTATTTATCTCTTTGGGAGAAGAGATAGACATTTTAAAGTATATCTCTCCGTCGTTGGTTAGAAGGCTTTGCGCTATAAGCGATCCTGTGAAAAGGAGTGCCATACCTAAAACTATGAGTAGAATTTTAGTTCGCATCATTTCTCCTTAGCATCTTTACTTTCATAGATGAATACTTGTGGATTTTCTTTTCTCCATTTAAGATATTCGTGTTTGATTTCCAATTTCCATAAAATTTCTTTGTCCTTATTGGCAAAAGAAATAATATTGATATAATGCAATTTCCCATCTTTCCCTTTAAACGATTTTTGCGGTAATTCAATCTCTACATCATTACCTTTTTTTAATATAGTTACCTCATTAAGAAAGACACCGGGAGTAATTTCAATAACTGCCCTTGACTGAACAGCGCCAATATTTACATCCCTAAATTTAATTTTCATTAATTTTTCGTTTCTTATGTTGATCTTATGTCTTTTTTGTAGTTTTAATTTTCTTTGGCACAGCAGGTGCGGAGAGCTTTTCACAAACTGGCAACTTCCCGATGAGGGGGAGGGCGTAATGGATAAAATCTTCTGTTACATAATTATTGTTAAGTATAAACTCATCAGGCATAGGTTTTGTCACCCTTGCAACAGTCTGTAAGGGGGTAAGAAAATACCTTACGACATAGTCTCCCACTCGTTTAATTGCCACTGATCCGTCTTCCATTTTCCCCATAGCAAATTCTATAGCCTTTTTGCCAACCTCTCGCGCCTCGACAGCATCCACCTCACTTACAACACCAAGGAATGACCGTTGCAGGTAGCCAAATGTATCGGCTCGAACCCTTTTGATATGTGGCAAGCCTTTTTTAACCTCCCTTACTAAGAGGTCACCCAGCACTCCTGTACCACTTAATTGCACATTCCCATGGGCATCTTGTTCTACTCTTTCTGACAGTTTTGTAACAATTGGCATACCACTCTCATCCGCAATGCCTTCAGATACAGCAACCATACACCTCCCGTATCTTTTGTATATCCGGTCCACATCACTAATAAACTGTTCAATTGAAAAAATTCGCTCTGGTAAATATACAAGATGAGGTCCGTCATCTTCAGATTTCTTGGCAAGCACTGAGGATGCAGTAAGAAATCCTGCATGGCGTCCCATCACAACTCCTATGTAAACGCCTGGTATAGATAAATTATCAAGATTTACTCCTGCAAAGGCTTGAGAGACGAATTTTGCCGCTGAACCAAAACCAGGACAATGGTCAGTTACCTGCAAATCATTATCAATCGTTTTAGGGATATGTATTACTTGCAGATCGTATTGCACTTTTTCTGCAGCACTTTTCACGATACTACAGGTATCTGCGGAGTCATTCCCACCAATATAAAAGAAATATCGCACATCGTGGGCTTTAAGAACATTGAAAATCTCCTGGCAGTACGCCTCATCAGGCTTGTCACGAGTAGAAAGCAGGGCAGAGGAAGGGGTTTTGGCAACATCTTCCAGGTGCTCACGAGGCACATCAGTCAGGTCAAGGAATTCCTCATTCACAATGCCTCTTACACCATGCACCGCACCATAAATCCTTCTGATCTGCGGATATCCCCGAGCCTTTAAAACAGTCCCCACTAAGCTCTGGTTAATCACTACTGTGGGTCCACCCCCTTGTGCTATAACCAGATTGCCTTCTAACTTAGCCATTGTACTCCTTGTAATCTAACATAAACAATTCTGTAAAATAGTTTACTTTTCTACTGAAAAGGGAGAATAAATTTTTGATGTCAAGTTTAAATGGGAAAAAATAAAAAGTAAAAAAAGGAAATAAGAACGATTATTTGTTATTCGGGATAGAGTCTCTTGGAATTTTATTCCAAACCTACCCGCAACTCATAGGGCTAAAGCTTTTTTGCTAAGGCTTTTTTTTACGACTTTATATTCATCCCATGGGTACTCAATAGTGCCTATACACATCGTCTTTTCATGTGCTTTTCCACAAGTGATTACGACATCCCCTGCCGCGGCTATTTCAATTGCTTTTGTTATTGCTGTTTCTCTGTCTGGTATACGCCAGAAATCTTTTCCTTCCTCTTTGCCGGCGTCTTTACAACCTTTGGTAATCTCATCTATAATTGCATCTACCGGCTCTGTGCGCGGGTCTTCAGATGTAATAAAAATCTTATCAGCCAGATTAGCAGCAACTCGCCCCATTTTTCTCCGTTTTTCATGATCCCGAAGACCGGCTGAACCAAACACAGCGATTACCCTATTTTTTGAAAGCAGCCTCGCAGTTTCAAGAGCTTTTTCCAGTGCTGCAGCTGTATGAGCAAAATCGACGATTACGGTAAAATCTCCGACATTATGAGGAATTATCTCCATCCTCCCTTTTACTTGCTTAAGAGAGCCAATTCCCTCCCCAATTTTCTCTCCTAATATCCCTTGAGAATACGCAACCGCGCTTGCTGCAAGTAAATTATAAACATTGTATCTACCTAGCAGGGATGTCCTTATCGGTATCTCCCCTTCTGGATACTTAATTATAAAAGAAATACTCTGGTTATCCAAAAGGATATTGAAGGCAGAAAAGGTAGCTGAAGGAGTAAGACCGTAACTAAGTTTTTCGTCTGCATCCCATTTTTTAAAACGGTGAAAAGAGGGGTCATCAGCATTGAGCACAGATATTTTTGGTACATCCTTTTTACGAAAACTTCTTGATAGCCCCTGAAAGAGCATCTCCTTTGCGTTTATATACTCCTCTCTGCTTTTGTGATAATCGAGATGTTCGGAAGTAATATTGGTAAGCACAGCGACATCGAATTCACAGCCGCTAACCCGATGTTGAGCAAGTCCATGAGATGATGTTTCAATTATGGCATAGTCTGCCTTCGCCTTTACCATATCCGCAAGATATTTTTGGAGCGAAACAGAATCAGGCGTGGTTGTGTGGAACCCGGTTTCATATTTTCTTCCATTTATTATTGCATTGATAGAAGAGATAAGTCCCACACGATAGCCAGCGGATTTAAGAATATGATAAGTTGCGTGACAAGTGGTGGTTTTCCCATCAGTTCCTGTAACACCTATTATACGGAGCTTGCGAGAAGGATGGCCATAGAATGCTGAAGCAAGCAAGGCGAGGGCTATTCGTGAATCCTCAACAAACAGGTAAGGCACCTCTCTGCCTATTAAAAACTTTCTATCCTGCAAAACAACCGCGACTGCACCATTTTTGATTGCACTTTCTATAAAGTTATGCCCGTCATACCTTTCTCCCTTTATTGCTACAAAAACATCCCCCCTACTTACCTTCCGCGAATCAAATGCTATACCGAAGACATCTACATCAGAAAAATTATAAGGTATGCAAGGTATGCCGCTTTCTGAAAGCAAATTGCCAAGTTTCATCTATTCTCCAAGCGAATCTGATATTTTGCCCTTTTTGAGAAGGCTGCGAAGGTTGGTATAGCTTTTGATCCCTTTATCCATAAGTGAATACCAAACAGGCTGGAAAGGCAAATCGTACATACCAATAAACTTTTTTAAATCCCCATCAAAACCCTTCTTGAAGCGATATACACCATAAAGTGGATGAGAAGGATTTGGGTGGACAGGAATTCCCCAAAGATCATAAACCTTATATCCCTGTTTTTTTGCCCACTTTATAACTTCCCAGTGGAGTGCATAGTTGGGCATAATATTCCTGTGCTTATCAGAAGAGGCACCATACATATACCAAACCTTATTGCCAAATGAAAAAATATATACGCCTGCAAGAGGTGTCTCTTTATAAAAGGCAATAAAAGTATGGAGCATAGATTTTGGCGCCATAAGGTCAATGAGAATTTTGTAGTACTCATAGGGATGAATAATGAAACCATCCCGTTTTGCTGTCTTTTGATAAATCTCATAAAAGATGTCCAAGCCGTCAGCATTAGTCATTTCTTTTATTTCAACCCTCTTTTTCTGTGAGAGACGAATATTATATCGTGTCTTTGACTTAAATGAGGCGAGTATATCATCGAGATCTCGTGAGAGATCAATGAAAAAAGTAGCACGGGGCTGGATTTGTTTTGGGACAAAGTGGAATCCATTTTGTGTAATTAGCCTTATTTTGCCAGAATCTGTTTCCTCTATTTCAGGGTCTATCTTAAGAGCGACTGCATTGTGCTCTTTTGCAAGAGCTCTTATTTTCTCGATCAATCCGGTAAATGTCTCTGCATCAAAAGGCTCTAACACAGGGCCTCTTGGTGCGTAAAATAGGGTTTTCCCTGGCAAGGGGATTTTACGCTTCAGTATCGAGATACCACCTACAAGTCGCTCACCATTAAAAGCACCTAAACGTATAGGCGTCCAACCAAAATGTTGCTTAAAATCGCCCCATTCAACAGATTGAAGTATGGGACACTCTTTTGTGGAAGCTAAAAAATTATTCCACTCGGAAAGCTCTTGAGCTGTTGTTAACCTAGTATATGCTTTGCTTTGCACGATAATACACCTTTGCCAACCGTTTTACTCATTTGCACTGTGTATAGCAGGAGCTGTCAATTCTTTCCGCCCCAAAAAGAAAGGGCCTACCCGAAAGCACATTACCATCCTGTCATATACCCTATAAACCCTATTACTAATCCTACTATCAGGTTAATCGCCTTTACATATACAAAACCTCGTTTTGATTCTGCCAGAAGCGGAAGCATCCCATGTCCATCCTGTACGATCGAACTTGCCAGCAAAATACTCCCAGGTATCATACCCTGAGCAAAAAGGGTCACAAATATCAGATGTGGCCCGGACTCCGGAATAAGACCGATAAGGCATGCTATCAGCAAAACTACCAATTGATTTCCAGTAATCCATTGCTCAATATTCAATGGTTCCAAAACGAAATGAAGCACAAGCAGTACTCCAAACACCCATAGAAATATGCGAGGAAGGTGAACCTTCACAATATGTTCCCATAGATGCTTATCCAAAAAATGCTCAGGCACTGTAAATACGATAAATAAAGCAATACTCACCGTGATAACCAGTGTAACGCGAATCCAATTCCATTCGTTAGGCCCTATATAACCTGTAGAGAACCCCAGCATAAGGAGGATAAGCATAAAAAGGAGGAGGGCGCGCTGAAATGAACAATGCTTAAGTTGAGGAAAGATAGTACCTTTCTGGAAGCAGATGCAACTTTCTTCTTCGTGCAGAGGCAATTTGTTCTCAATAAATTCCTTTTTAAGCAAATTTGAGGGAACGATTTTGTCCGTAATAATGCCTGCGAGAATTCCAAGCCCAAAAAGCACAACTGTTATTATAAGGGCTTTGCCGGGAAACATAGCAAACATCACGAAAGCCTCATCCCCTGAGGTAGCAATCATAGTAGCAACGAGCGCCCCAAATGAAACAATTCTATGTAAATAGAAAGTAACAACCATGAATGCCCCCAAACAACCCGGAATAGCACCCAAAAATGAAGCAATTATATATTGGGACAATCTCTTCCTTTTGAGTAGATTTTCCATCTTCCCATGGGTTTGCACATTGATATACTCAATAAGGAGCATCATGGTAAAAACAAATCCTGTTACTATTAAAGCATGTCTTAGGACTTCTATTACTGTCATCTTAACCTCTCTTGTTTCATACAACAGAGACTGAAATAATAAAAACGCATCCGATTGCTATTAGGGCAGGAGCAAGGAGGCGTTTGTAAAAATCTTTTAAATCCGAGTTAAAAAACTCTAAAGAAACTGATACACAAGGATGAATTGGCGAGATCACATATCCAATAAAAATTGAGAAAAACATAATCGCAAATTCTATATAAGTCAGAGATTCTAACCCGAATTTTGCATAAAAAATTGGCAATAAAATTGCAAACGGCATCTCTACTCTACCGGCAACGAATCCAAGGAGTGCGGCAATAATGACCAGCAAAAAAGTTTTAGATAGCGCGATATCTGCAATTATAGAAGAGATATCGGAAGCGATAAAAGTTCTAAGAAAAAGGAACATTCCAATAATGATAAGAAAAAATCTCCAGGACTTCATTTTCTTTAACAATATCGGTATATCTTTCCCTTTTAAATCCCCAAATTTCCATGCCAGCGAAAGGCTTGTTAGTACACCAATGACAAGGGGCACCTCTTCTATCCATGAAGGGAAAATATTGAGTAAAAGAAGATGAGTGATAGGAGCAGCCAGAATAATGATAATTGGGATAAAAATTTTTCGATATGAGCTGTTTTCAACTGTAGAGAGATTCCCAGTTATCCCTTTTAACAAAAAAAAGAATCCCAGAGCCACCATAAGCAGGAATCCTGGGATAAGATAAATAAAAGCGGTATAGAGATGGAGCTCAGCCATTTTAGTTGTTGTAAGAAGTGCTCCCAGTGGGTAGATAAGAATAAATGCATGCCTAAACCAAACATTTATCGCAACATATTGTTCCGGCGAAATATCCTCGCCTGCACGTTTTACAAGTGGAGCAGATAGCAATGCTCCTCCAGGCATAGGAAGCATACCTAAAAAAGCGGGACCAAGTGCAAGAAAGAGTTTTCTTTTTATCCTTAAATTCTCAACAAAATCCCTTATAAGCCCTGATTCCTCTAATGCGCCTCCTATTAAAGAGATTAAACCTACAGAAAGACCGAGCAATAAGATAGAGGGGTCGGTAAGAGTCTCTATAAATACGCCTCCTATCTCGCTAATAGTAAGATTAAAAAGTCCTAATAAAATTGCTCCACACAAGAATCCAAGCCATAGGTTTTTTCTGCCAACAAAGAGCATCACCCCTAAGGCAAGTAAAAAAACCAACCAAACCATTTATGAACCTCCTACTTGGGTTTTCAGTAATATCAATGAGAATAAGACTTTCTACAGCCAGTCACGGCCTATTGGTCATTACTCATTGCTAACAGTAAAGAAGACACCGCGGTCTAAATGATGTGATTTAAGGATATTTTCGGCAAGGAGTTCATCTATATATTTGCCAACTTCTACTCGAGATAAACCAAGCGCGGAGGCAAGGTCCTCTACTGTGCATGGCCTACGCCGTAGAGTAGCAAGTATTTGTTCTTTGATCTCATAATTAAATGGGGATGAGGCTATCACCCTTTTAGCCTTATGGATAGACTCAACCGGAAGTCCTTTCCATTTTTCAATGATCCGATTAATTGTCGTGATATCTGCAGGCTTTACCCATGACTCAGTACCAGGCCGATCAAGAGTATTTATTTGAATCTTATCTGGATGAATCCTGCGGAGTGCCTTGCCAATCCCCTCAATCTCCTCATCAGAATCGTTAAGTCCAGGAACCAGAAAAACTTCTACCCAGATGCTTCCTGAAAATTTTTTGCGAAAGTCAATTAGCCCTGTAATAATCTTTTCAATTGAAATGGAAGGTATAGGACGATTGATTGTTCTAAATATATCCGGTGAGACTGCATCAAGAGAGGGAAGCACAACATCAACCCTTCTCAAGTCCTCCTGTACCTCCGGGATATAGAGAAGAGAACCGTTTGTAAGAACTGATATCTTGTAATCTGGATACTGCGCGCTCAAAAACCCGATTATTTTACCAATATCCTTGTGAAGAGTTGGCTCCCCTGAACCCGAAAAAGTTATATAATCTATTTTGGGGTTAGAAGAAAGGTACTCATTTAACTCTTCTATTACTCTTCCTGTGGGGACATACTCTTTCCGCTCAGTTGTTGGATGGATGGTCTTCCCGCACTCACAGTATACGCAGTTAAAGGTGCAGGTCTTAAATGGAACAAGGTCTATGCCAAGGGAAGCGCCTAATCTTCTTGAAGGTACAGGACCAAACAGATATTGATATTTCATCGTTATCACTCCTTAAATATTAATATTGAGGGATGTGCACCTTTTTCGAGAACCTATGGCCAACACTTTTGAGCAGTTAGCTAAAGCCAAGTTGACCAGCGGCACATCAAATATTCTGCTTATTGCTGCTACCTTCCGGTCCTGACAAGGTTCGCAAAATTTGATTGCGCTGGGCTTAGCTTGTTCAGCTCAAAGCCTAGCTTGAGCAGCACCACTTACACAAAAGCCACTAACCACGCAGTTCTCTCAAGAAGGCATTCAGCCCTGCTATAGCGGATTGCAGGTTACAGGACACCGCTAGCTTCCCGCCTAGCACATCCCTCATGTTATTAAAGTAACAAAAATTAGGCAAGATCCAAATATTACAATAAAATTCTAGCTTATTATTGAGCCTTTTCCTGCATACGTCGTCTAATCGTAACCTGCTCAAAAATAGAAAATATATTATAAAAAAGCCAATACAAAACTAAGCCAGCAGGAAGGGAAAGGAAAATAAAAACCAGAAAAATTGGCATAAAGTACATCATCATACGCTGGGTTCGCATTTGCGCTTTTTGCTGCTCTGTCATCTTATCAGAAGGCTGAGGAGAAAGCAGTTTCTGCTGCAAAAACATGCTGATCCCCATAACAATCGGTAGTATGTAATAGGGATCAGGAACAGATAGGTCCTTTATCCACAGAGCAAATTCAGCATGACGCAGCTCGATTGTCGACTGCAAAACAGGGTATAGAGCGAACAATATTGGCATTTGGAGAAGCAGCGGCAGACATCCTCCCGCGCACCCACTTAACGGATTTACTCCATGTTCCTTATACAATTTCATTACTTCCTGTTGTGCCTTCTGGGGGGTGTCCTTATACTTACGCTGAATTTCCTGGACTATAGGCTGAAGTTCTTGCATCTTCTGCATACGCTGGGTCGAATGAACACTCTTCCTTGTAAGGGGAAAAAATATAAGTTTTATAATTATAGCAAGCAATATAATCGCTACGCCATAATTAGGGATAAGAGAATGAAGGAATATAAGAAGCTGAAGAATTAACCTGCTTATCGGCCTTAGAATAGACCAGCCCAGATCCACAGTATTTTCTAGCCCTATGCCATACGCTACTAGATTGTCATAGTCCACAGGCCCGAGATAAAAATCAAAATGATGATCAACCGCCCTGCGGTCAACTTCAACTTCTAAAACCTGCATGATTGTATCACCATCAGCAAAAACCTTTATCTCCTGAACATCCATCCTTTTTTCTGGTATAGCAGCCAAAACAAAATATTTCGATTTTATTGCTGCCCAGTCAATATTCCCATAAAGACTTCTCCCTTCAACTGCATCTTTAAGCTCAACTTTTTCTATCTTACCATTTATCTGGGCCATCGCTTTGATATAATTCTGATAACGTTTATCACCATTCTGATCAAAATAAACACCAGTATCCATCAATAAATCGTATGAATAGACTGTGCCTAAATTAGCGGTCTTGACATCCATCGCTATCTCATAACCCTGCTTTAGAGTAAATATCTTTTGAATGATCTTCCCTCCGTCTGATTCAATAAAGAATTCCACTCTGCCATTTTCAACCTCATACTGGAAGATATAATTCGAAAAATCAATAGAATTACTCTCTGTCAGCAAAGTAAGGTTCAAAAGCCCCTTATCATCTAAAATCAGTGGGACAGGCTCACCTTTGGTTTGTTTTTGTCTAAAAATATTCTTAAGATAAACCTGCTTGATTGCACCACCTTTATTGGTAAAAATAACCTTAATTGTGTCATTTTCAAGAACGATATTTTCATGTATTTCTATCTCACCGCCCTCCTCAAGAATCGGTATATGAGGTTGTAATGAGATAGGTTGTTGCTCTTTTTCTATTGATTCTGCTTGAATTTCCTGACCGGCTTCTGATGCGGTTTGTTGCTCTTGTGGAGGAGGGGAAACAGGCTGAGGTGGATATAATAGCCTGCTACTAATAAAAAGCACCAAAAAGACCAGCACCAAGGCAATTATTACATTCTTATTCACAAACTACTCCTTATGGTAGTGGATCATATCCTCCCTTGACCCAGGGATTGCACCGCAGTATCCGCCATGTTGAAAGATAAAATCCTTTAAAAAGCCCATACTTTTGAAAAGCCATTTTCGAATAGGTAGAACATGTAGGAATGAATCTACATGATGATGGAAACGCAATCGAAATATACTTCTGATAAAATTCTATAATTTTAACTATAATCTTACTCATTATACTTGATAACTTTAGCTAGAGAGCCATTTTTGACCTAGTTAGAAAGACCCTCTATTATTTTCTTAAGATCCTCCCAGATATTTTTATAATCATATTCAAAAATACCTTTCTTAGCAATTACCAGGTAGTCCTTATCTGTAGGAATAAGGAGATGATTCTGGCGAAAGAATTCTTTTATCCAGCGTCTGACTTTATTTCTTTGCACAGCCTTCCCGATTTTTTTTGAAGTAATAACGGCAAGGCCAAAATCATCTTCATAAGAATCATTCTCTACAACCACCAGGCTGATAAAAGGCAAATCATATCTTTTACCCTGATTTCTAAACTTCTCAAAGTCTGATTTTTTTCTTATTGGTTTCATATTTTCCGCCAACTGGCGGACAATATAGCATCTCTATAGAGAAACCCTCTTGCGCCGTTTTGCCCGGCGCCTATTTAGGACCTTCCGCCCGTTCTTTGTTTGCATACGTGCCCTGAAACCATGGGTGTTTTTCCTTCTTCTATTATGTGGCTGATATGTTCCTTTCACTTTCTACCTCCAAAAAGAATTAAAATAAAATATCTAACCAGTTTCTTTGCATGTCAAGGTTTTTGACAGTTATAACTTTTTCATCTAAATTTTCATTTTTTATTGACAACCCAAAAAGGAAAACTTCTCTTTTGTCTATAAAATATTTTGGCAAATGGTAATTTATGTGGATAAGAAAAGATTTAACACAGAGGGTTTTATTCGTAATTAACTTTTTAGTTGCATGTTAGCAAGATTGAATGGGTGTGAATAATTTTGTGGATAAGTTATGCGATAAGTTGTGAATAATAAAATATCTAAACTATGAATAGTAAGCCTATGGAGGAAAATACTGGTTTGTGGAATAAGATTTTACCGGAAATAAAAAATCAGGTTGATCCGCAGACATATACAACCTGGTTTAGTAAAACCGAGGAATTCAGTATGGTGGACAATTGCTTAACTGTAAAAGCGCCCACAAAGTTCTTTGCTGATTGGCTGGAACGACACTATAAGACTTTTGTAGAAGAAATTGCCTATAACCTCACAGCAAAACATATAGAAATAAACTTTATGGGTTCGGCAAATAATGATAATAATTCGCTCCACCAGCTCGGCCGGCTGGCGGAGGGAAAGGCCTCTCCTGATTTCCTAACCGCTATCGCGCAGGCCGGACTAAATCCTAGATATACTTTTAATAGGTTTGTCGTGGGTAGCAATAACCACTTTGCATATTCTTCAGCGCTCGCAGTTACAGATAAACCGGGAAAAATTTATAACCCACTTTTTATTTACGGTGGATTTGGTCTTGGTAAGACTCATCTTATGCAAGCAATCGGAAATCAATTGACTCAGATAAATCCTAGAAGTAAGATGCTTTACCTCTCAACAGAAGATTTTACCAATGAAATGATAACAGCCATCCAGACTAACTCTACAATAAAATTTAGAAAGAAATTCAGAAACTTTGATCTCCTTATGATCGATGATATCCATTTTCTTGCTGGTAAGGAAGGTAGCCAGGAAGAATTTTTCCACACCTTTAATACTTTGTATAATGCCAAAAAACAGATTGTTCTCGCAAGTGATCGCCCTCCAAAAGAGATACAAGACCTTCAAGATAGATTGGTTTCACGCTTTGAATGGGGCCTCATTGCAGATATAAAAAGACCAAATTTCGAAACCCGGATGGCTATTCTCCAACAAAGATGTAAAGAAGAAAATACTACCTTGCCCTCAAAAAGCATTGAGTTTATCGCTGAACACTGTGATAATAATGTCCGGCAACTGGAAGGCTCCCTTATAAAAATCCTTGCTTTCTGCTCTTACTCACAAATTCCCCCCAACCAGCTTAAGAC
>JBNGDW010000027.1:0-4569 GCA_049975325.1 Cloacimonadia bacterium
ATTTAGAATTGCATAAAAACAGTCCCAATTCCGAGCAGCTTTGCCGGTTCCTCCATAGACTATAAGCTCTTCTGGAATTTCTGCTACATCTTCCTGCACATTATGTTGAATCATTCTATATGGTGCTTCTATCTGCCAATTTTTACAATGTAATTTTTCGCCTTTGGGTAAGCTTATAGGTTTATATTTCATCATTGCTCCTCCCGCCAACTGACGGATTAAATAATAAACTTCGTGACTAATTTACTGTCAACTTTTTCAAAATATTTTCCCAGAGATTCGGCTTGAAATATTCCTTTTCGCCAGCCGGTGTAAACTTTTGCTTGTGATGCAACCACATAAAATGGCTTTTTAAAATACTGAGAGAGGAGTGCTAACTGTAAGGTGCCGATCTTATTTATAAAAAAATCCGCAGTAATGGTGTCAGCACCTGTCAGAACAAAATCAACATCAGGCAAGAAACGGGAAGCCTCAGCGTCTTCTATGAGAGAGGCAGGTATATCATGACCTCGTAAAAATTTTACCAGGGCTTTTCCCTCACCAAGAGGAAGAGAATGGCTACATAATACATTCTGCAAATGCTGCTTATAGTGCCTGAGGACATTACGGACTGAAGAACTATTACTGAAAGTTAAAACAGATACTGACTTTTCAAAGAGAAATTGTATATGCTCCACATATGAATGATCCGAAAATTTTTGTTTGAGTCTATCAATATTGGATGGATTTATAGGATTATTTTCAAAAAATTCTTCAATGTGCAGAATTGGCGCCATTTGTGGAAACTGCTCAGCACATCTTTTGGTAAAAACATGAAGACTATGTTCATCATACCTATTTTTTAACATTGTTCGCAGCAGATTAAGCTCTTCTCTGGCAAGCTCTTCTGCGCCTGATGAGCGATTTGATAAGAAAGCGTCTATCTTTTTTTCTAAAGTTGATGTATTTTCCTTATCCATCCCTCGGCAAAATATACTAACTCAATATCTTTATCTTGAATCGTTAATCCTAATATGTGTGAGGCGAATTCTCTAAATTTTTGGGGATTATCGCTCACAAAAAATTTATAATGCCCTGTTTGGGCAGAGGCTTGACTTTCTATTAAGGGATGAATTTCATTTGTAATTGCTTCAGCAGAGTCAACGAGTGTGACATTATTCCCGACAACTTGCTGAATGGTATCTTTGAGCAAAGGATAATGTGTACATCCGAGTACCAGTGTATCTATCTGCTGCTCTAACAGCGGGGTGAGATATTCTATCAGGATTTTTTTTGTGACTTGATGGCTAATCCAGTTCTCTTCCACAAGTGGGACGAGCAGCGGAGTGGGACAGCTTATAACTTTTGATCTCGGCTCAATCTTGTGAATCGCCTGTTCGTACGCTCCACTTTTTATTGTGGCTTCTGTGCCTATAACCCCTATTTTTTTGTTTCTTGAGACTTCCACAGCCTTTCTTGTACCAGGCTGGATAACATCAACAATTGGGAGTCTGAAATTTTCTCGTAACATATCAAGAGCCCAGGCAGAGGAGGTGTTGCAGGCAACAATGAGAAGATCGATGTTCTGTTGCACCAGAAATGTTGCGTTCTGTTGTGAATATCTGATAATAGCCTCACGTGATTTAGAGCCATAAGGAACCCGTGCCATATCGCCAAAGTATACGATACCGGCTGATGGATACCTTTTTCTTAAAGCACCAAAAACAGTAAGTCCGCCTATCCCTGAATCAAAAATTCCAATATTCATAGATAAAAATCCTGTTCTATCCTTACTCCGGTTTCCCTGGTATCGTCTGTTTCTTTGTAAGACCTAATTTCTCAGCATATTAGTCTATGATTTGACGTGGGTCTGTAATTTCTCCCCGCAGGGCTGATGCTGCCACTGTAGCCGGGGATGCAAGATAGATAAATGCTTTCGTATTCCCCATCCTGCCTTTGAAATTTCTGTTTGCAGTTGAGAGGGTTATCTCACCATCTGCCATAACCCCTTGATGTGCACCAAGACAAGGACCGCATCCAGGGGGCAAGACAACTGCACCGCTATCTACCAATGATGCAAGCGTACCATCTTCTCCAGCCTGTTCGTAAATGGTTCTTGAGGCAGGCAGGACTAACAATCGAGTGGATTTACTTACCCTTTTCCCTTTAAGTATCTCAGCCGCAATGTGAAGATCTTCCAGCCTACCGTTTGTACATGTGCCTATAAGACATTGATCTATCTTTATCCCTGTAGCCTCGTTGATATCTTTTACATTATCCACAGAATGAGGAAATGCTATCTTAGGAGAGATTTTGTTCAGTGAGTATTCATATACTCTTTCATAAATTGCGTCTTCATCAGCCCAGATAGGGGTATGCTTAATTCTTCCTCGCTCAAGAAGCCAGACCTCTGTTTTTTCATCAAAGGGAAACACACTATTCTTTGCCCCCATTTCAACTCCCATATTGGCTATAGTCATTCTATCTGAGATGGAAAGAGAGGCAACCCCGTCTCCATGATACTCCACTGATTTGTAATTAGCCCCATCAGCCGTAAGATCACCAATAATTGTTAAAATAAGATCTTTGGCGCTAACACCCTTTTCCAGCTTGCCATATAGTAGGATTTTGTATGAACGCGGGATTTTGAACCAAGTCTCGCCAGTAATCCAGATACCTGCAGCTTCTGTTCGATCTATCCCAGTTGAAAATGCATTAAATGCACCATAAGTACAGGTATGGCTATCACTTCCGACAATCACGCTCCCAGGGTGGGCAAGACCTTTTTCAGGCAGGACTTGATGGCAGATTCCCTCTCCCAGGTCATAAAAATGGGTAATATTCTGGGATTGCACAAATTCACGAATAGCCTTATGATTATTTGCCACAGATGAATTTGCAGCAGGAATTACATGGTCAAGGACAATCACGAGACTACCCGGGTATCTGACAGAAATGCCTGTCTTTACCTCTGCCAACTTCTTTATAATTGCTGCCGTATTATCGTGGGTAAGGACATAATCAGGCTTAACAAATACGATTTCGCCTTCTTCTACAGGCTTGCCTGTTTTTGCCTCAAATACCTTTTGCACAAATGTTTTTCCCATATTACTCCTTCTTATTCAATCTAGACTGTAATTTTTCATAGAGCCTTAAAGCCCTTTTTCCAGCCTCATCAATTGCCTTGCCAAGGCTGAGAAATCCGTGATCTTTCATTATAATAAAATTCTTTTTATTTAGAACAGCACACACCTCTTTGGCAAGTTCTAGAGAGCCATAAGGTGCATAATGTTCAGTGACATCCAAATCCAAAAGGTAATAGTAGTCAAGAAAAGCTTTTGCATGAGCATGGAAGATTGCTCCTACATCATCTCTTTTTTGATGAATCAAGTAATGCAAAATTGTCTCAGAAGATGGCTCTTTTAGACCCTTTGCCCAGACAATTTTTTCCTCGATATCCACTTTAGAAATGGCAACAAAATCTTCAGGCATAAGATTGCTCAGGTCAGAATATGAGGCAGTAATTATGAATTCATTCTCGTGTCGGAAGCTTAGATTCCCTGCTGATCCTTTCTTACCCTTTTGGGAGGGGTCAACATATTGTGGAACAAAGCCAAGTTCAAAAAATCTTCTGCCCCACTTTTTCAACTGCAAAATCCCAGAATAATGTGGAATTTCTCTCTGGATGAACAATGTTTTAAATTTCGTACCTTTATATTGTTCCATGGTCTCTCATAAAGTCTGCAAGACTATCCACAGAAGGAGTAATTATCCCTTTTTCTGTGATGATACGTGTTACAAAGCGGGCTGGAGTTATATCAAAAGCAGGATTAAATGCCTGGCTCTCCTGGTTTGCTATTTGCAACCCGTGGAATTGCAGGATTTCTTTTTCATCTCGCTTTTCGATTGGGATATCCATTCCTGTGGGGGTTTCAATATCAATCGTGCTGGTTGGAGCAACTACATAAAAAGGGATATTATGTTCTTTTGCCACGACTGCTTTTTCGTAAGTCCCGACTTTATTCGCCACATCGCCATTGCGAGCGATTCTGTCTGCACCTACGAAGGCAGCATGGATACGGCCTGTTTCCATAAAATAGCCAGCCGCATTATCAGCGATAATCGCGTGAGGTATTCCAGCAGAGGCAAGCTCAAATGCGGTTAATCTACTCCCCTGGAAAAGAGGACGAGTTTCATCAACATAGACGAAGATAGTTAGCCCATGATTGTGTGCGGTATATATTGGAGCGAGAGCACTCCCCAGTCCAGCTATTGCCAGTTTGCCCGCATTACAATGTGTAAGTATTCCCATACCTTTGCGTATGAACCTTGCTCCTAATTTTCCCATTAAATGGGAATTTGCTATATCTCTTTGCAGAATTTCTGCAGCAACATTCCAGGCAACATCTTCAGGAAAATCGCTCTGTATAGCCTTTTCATACACATATTTTGTGGCATAGAACAAGTTCTGAGCAGTTGGCCTGCTTTGTTCAATAATTTGCCTTGCTTTCAGTAATTCATTGTTTGACCTGCATTCTGAGAAAGCTTGTGCCATTGCGAACCCAGCCGCAACCCCCACTGTACCAGTTC
>JBNGDW010000027.1:4579-17909 GCA_049975325.1 Cloacimonadia bacterium
CCTCTCAATTTCATCGTCTTTATTGCTTCAACTGTTTCTCGAAAATTATGCAATTCAACAACTTCTATTTTTTCAGGCAACTGGCTTTGGTCTATAATAAAAATCTTTTTGTTCTCCGACCATATCGCTTTGATTTCTTTCATACTAAACCTTTTAACCTGCGTTGGAAAGTTTTATATTTCTTTCTGTAAAGATAAAAATTTGTCAAAAATATTCATCTATATATAGAGATCTCTTCGAAAGAAGATGTAATAGAAGAGAGTGGATGTGAAATACAAAAAACTGGTGATACAAAAAGAAAGGGTAAATCCATAATGCTCAATGATTCTTCCACCAAAGAAAGCACTCACTGCCCATGAACCTGTCCAACTTAAGTTAAGAATGCTGTTGGTTAATGCATGGTCTTTTGCCGGGACTTTCTCCATTGAAAATGTTTGTGATACTGGGGTAGACATATTCATTAGTGCTCCTCGTATCAGGAAGGCGGGTATCACGAGCGCCAGTGAGCGTGTAAATGCCATAATCAACATAAATGGGATTGAAATAAGTTGAGTACTTAGGATTGTTGCAAGCTTCCCGATTCTTTCTGCTAAAATTGGACTTGAAAGCATGCCTATAAATGTTGCTATCTGACCAAAAGCAAAAATAATGCCAATAATGTCAGTATTAAGCTGAAATATATCTCGAAAATACAAGTTAACAAATGGAATGGTTAAGCCAGCTCCCATACCTACAATAAATGATGGAAGAGCCAGTTTAAAAATAGTACTCCATTCAGCGTGATGCTTTCTAAAATTACTTTTTTCATCCGCCGGCTGGCGGATTAATGGACTTGGTTGCAGTCGAGCATACGGAATTATCCCGATAAGAGGAAGAACTACAGCACTTAAAAGTGCAAACCGATACGAGAGCACGGAAGAGGATGTCATTTGATAAAAAGTCGTACGAAGCACTCCGCCAATGGCAGAGCCAATAAATCCTGCTCCTATATTAATAGCAGAATTTACGCTAAAAAGGTGTACTCGCTCCTTGGGCGTGCTGTTTCGCATAAAGAAAGGGGCAGCTGCAACCATATAGACCGTTGTTGCCATACCTGTAAGACAGCTTGCGCCCATAAGTCCAATCGGTTGCATAACAACTGACTGCAAGAAAAAGCCCGCGGCAGAAAAAATAGCTCCCCAAATTACAATGTAGCGGATATGCACCCGATTGATTAGAGCTGCAGCAGGAAGAGCAATAAGAACAGAACCAATGGCACGAATAGATAAGACATTTCCGATGAAGCTCTCTGTAAATCCTATATCCTTCAAATAAAGATTATACAATAGCCAAAAGATATGTATACCCACACTTAAGCAAAAATTGCCTATCAAAAAAAGACGGGCATTAGGAGAAAACGCCTTGATATTATCGATATACTCTCTTATCATGACTAATCCTATATTAGTAGTTATAGAGCAAACGGTTTTAAAAACTTGTCAAAAAAGATAAACAGAACAAATTATCAGACTAAATTACAAGGCAGCTTGTAAATGTGAAAGAGCGAGTAATAAAAAATTGACATAAAAATATATCTCCAAAAGATTAACTTAATTGTACAATAGAAATGTCTAAGTTTGGAGGGCATAATGAAATATGTTAAATCACTATTAGTAATATTGCTTACTTTCTCTTTTCTAGTTATCGGTTGTAGCAATCCAACCGGGAACGAGGAAGTGAGTATTACAGGTAGAGTTTTCTATACGGATTCTGAGAGCCCTGTCGCCAGAGCAAAAGTATTTTTAAGAAAAAACTTTGGACATGGAATGTCATTTACTTTTCTTTACGATAGTACTTATACCAATAATGAAGGATATTTTCAATTCAAAGGCTTGGAGGATGGTTTTTATGAACTCTATGCGTGCAAGTATAGTGATTTCGGCAACTTATCCCATATTAGCCCTCTTTCTGATAGGATATATTTTACTAGCGTTGAAGATATCTTTTTGCATCCAGTATCTGAAAAGAGTAGAATAATAGGTAATTTGATAATAATCGAAAACAACCTGCAACTCCCTGCTGACAGTGCAAAGGTAGTTCTAAGTAGGCTTGATGATGGCGCATACTCTGTGATTGATAGTGTTATTTCCGACAGCGCTGGAAATTTCCAATTTGAAAATGTAAGAACAGGAACTCACTCCATCTGTGCAAGTAAGACTGATACCCCAATCGTTGACCCTGTCTATGGTTCTAACTCATTTTTTGCAACGGAAAAGATACATATATCGATACCTTATTTTTGACATCTCTTGCTGCAGAGAAACCGGCAATCTATATATACCCAGAAACAGATCGCCAATTTCAAGTTCAGTTGATTTGTAAAAATGGAACAAAAATTACTAGGAGTATCCCGGAATATAACGAAGGTTGGGATGTATTTATAGAAAAATCTGGTAGAATTGATGGAAAGTATGATTATCTCTTTTATGAGACTGCTATATCCATAGCACCTGAAATCTTTTTTGGCTGGTGTATTTCTCAAAAAAATCTAAAAACCGAACTAAATGATTTGCTTTTGAAAATAGGATTAAATACCGAAGAAACCAATGAATTTCTGGATTACTGGCTAAACAGGTTAAAGGATTACGAATATTATAAAATCTTTCCAGTTGTTAATCAGCAGTTAGATGAGTTGGTAGGATTAAAAATGACTCCTCAGCCAAAAACTATTTTTAGAATTTTATTCTTCTTTCAAGGATGTGATAAGTTCGAGAAACTACCTCCTCCTCAAATAGAAAATTTTAAGCGAGAAGGAACAACTGTAATCGAATGGGGTGGAGCGCTGCTGAATTAAAATTATTTTCAAGATAAAAGGAGTGAGAAGTTGAACTTCCCTGGGGTCTTATTTCCATAATTTGTAATTTGGTCATGAAGGCACTTCCAAGCCGACGCGCTTTAATATTGCTACCAACAAATACCAAGTAAAGAATAACCTACACGCTATATCCTATGCTTTTTACATTTTACAATTTTCATTTCCCTAATCCTCTTATTCCACCTTCAGCATCTTACGGACAACCGCATAATCACCATATTCCAGTTTATAAAAATACACACCCGGAGCTACATTATTCCCATTCTCATCCGTCCCATCCCAAACTACCTCGTTAATTTTAAATTTTAAATTTTTAATTTTTAATTTGCGAATGCGTTGCCCTTTTGTGTTATAAATCCTTATCTCTATTCCTTTCTCAAATACCATTGGGAGAAATAAAATATTATCTAAATTAAAGAAGATTGTGGTAGAAAAGCTAAATGGATTTGGAAAATTATAAATTACTGCATTATTTGTTAAATGATTTTGCCAATCATTTATGGCAGAGGTATCTTGCCATTCATACGCACCCATATCTATAGTAGTGCCAGAAATACGGGGATTGCCCACAAGGTCGTATTCAGGTAGTTCTATACCGTCTGGTAAATCTAACGTTCCTGCATCTATGCAAGGAGAGTTAGCCGAAAGTGCATAAGGATAGTCTCCACTGCCTATCCATTCTGGATCTTCATCTTTATTTCCATCCAGCCAATTTAGAGTGTTATTTCCCAGAACAAAGATATTTTCCCAACCACCAGAAAATAGAGTATTTTTAACAGTAAGTGTGTTTGGTATGTTTGTTCCATCTACACACATTTCCCTTGGAATATCCCCATAAAGAATGCAATTTATTAGAGTAAGCTCTGAACCATCCCGTAAATTGACTGCTTGGCCTCCAGTTGGTGCAATATTATTACCAATAGTACAATTAATTAAAATAGCATCATCTCTGTTTAGAATGCAAAGAGCTGATGTGGGCTTTGGCCATTCTGTCATACCACTAATATTTTCTGTAAGTTCTACATTTTTTAATATATGGTGATATTGACCTGGATAATTTGGATGACCACCAATGATAAGACCGCCGCCAGTAACTGTCTCAGCTGAATAATTTGGAATGTTATTTTTAATGATTGTATTTTCTATCAAACAATTTTTGATTGTCCCTAATCCTGCTGCAACTCCTCCAATATTACCGATTATCTCTACATCTTTTAAATATAAGCTCGTTGAATCTAAAATATTTTGACCGGTAGTAGTCGAAGCGATGGCTGCCTTTATGTCACCACGATTGTCTTGAAATCTAACATTATCAATTAAAACAGCTCTCGGTTGAAAAAATTGTAAAGCTCCTCCGCTTTCTTGATTGCCATTAATCACAGAAAGATTTTTAATGGCATACTCCTTCTGATAATCATAATCATAAAATATTTTTGATAACCCTTCAGCATCTAAAATTGTTGTATTTTTATCGTGTCCGTCAAAAGAGACATAACTTCGTAAGTTTAATGGAAATTTCTCATCAGTTGCCGATGGTGAGTAAATTCCTTCTGCTATATGGATTGTATTCGGATGCAGACTATCAGAAGCAATTTTTATCAATGCCATTGAAATGGTTTGCAGGGCTTCATCTGGTGTAAGACCGCTGTTCTCATCATCTCCATCTGGAGAAACATATAAGTCCTGATTCTGTGGAACAACTTTTGCATTCTGGCACTGAAATGTAGAATTGCAATCATTAACAAAAAAGAAATTATCCGGTTCCGCTACAGTAAAAGTATCTATTATTACGGCTATTGGATCACATGCAGAACCCAGTCTACAAATATCATTTCCGTTACCTGCAGTATTAAAATAGATATTACATAATTCATCTTGACTAAATGTAACTGAAGCATAATAATAAATAAATAACCCCCCGCCATCTATATAGGCATGATTATTTCTTATTGTACAATTTTTTAATGTTGGACATGCGTAACCACCATTATGAGCCCCAATGTAAACCCCGCCACCAGTGCCTGCTCTATTATTCTCAATAATACAGTTACCTATTGTGGGATTACTGTCATAAGTATAAATTCCACCGCCAACAAGATGACCCTCGTACCATAAGAATTGGGTCCCTGTTCCATTCTGAATAGTAAAACCACATAAGAAGGTATCTTCATCTTCCCCTGATATAATTTTTACCACACTTCCATTTTGATTACCGTCAATAATTGTTTGATGAATAAATGAATCTACTTCTGTAAGTATATATAGGCTGGCAACTGTTATGTTCTTTCCATTGAAATTAATATTTTCATAATAAGTGCCGGGATAGACAAGAACAGTATCACCATTTTCCGAAGCATCTATTCCTTCTTGAATTGCGGTATAATTACCTTCTCCATCTATATCTACGATGATTGTATCTGAAAAAAGTAAAGAAAAAGAAAAGAACCATAGAGATATAAGGATTGCTATAAACTTTTTTTTACACATAATAATCCTTCTTATTTATTTGGAATCCTCCTCTCCAGAGCAGTAAAAGAAAATATAATCTTTATATCCGACTCTGGAGAGTTGGGTTCCAAAGTTATTACATTATTGCATCAGAAGCATCTTTTTTAAGATCGTCTTATCCTCTGTTTTAAGCTGATAGAAATAAATCCCATTTGAGACATCCTTTCCTTTTTCATTTTTTCCGTCCCAGGTTATACTGTAATTTCCAGCTGAAACTTTTCTTTTCACAAGCGTTTTAACTTTTTGTCCCCTGATATTATAAATAGATATCTCCACAACCGCTTCTTCTGGGAGAGCATACGAAATTGTCGTATTATAACTAAACGGATTAGGATAATTTTGTGAAAGGGAAAACTCAGCTGGTAATATATCTTCTCCTGTATTTAATCGTACTAATGAATATTTTTGTCTCCCTGCAATCAACTTGGTCTCAACAAATGTCCTTAATTCATTATCATAGACACTGTAATTTTCTACAGATATAATTTTCCCTCTTCCATAAACGATCTGAAATGTAAGCTCATTTAAATCTTTATCTAAAAAATCTGTATAAGCCAAAATTTGTGTCATGCCACTATCTACAACACTGGCTCCAACACATACATCATTTTCAAAAACGCCGATTTCCAATACACTCTCATCAATATCAATTACATCAATCACCTCATAATTCGCCTTTTCTTCGTAAGTAAAATGCTGTGTTTCCTTTTTATTAAATCTGGAAGCGTCTTCACCAGAATTATTCCATCGGAAATTTGGAATATCTTCTTCTACTTTTACAATGTAGCCTCTACCATAATGCAAAGGTCTTATACGACAACTTGGCACGGGCATAGTTTCTCCAGGGTCAAATCTGATATACTCCTCCGGAGGGCGATAATACCAATTTTCAGCTTGTATTGAGATTACTTTATCCCAATGCTCTCCGAATGCATCATCAATATCCTGACTTTGAGGTAGCCAATAACCAATCCAATTTTCCTCACCAGAATGTAAAGAGATCTCTGTTTCAGGTGGTATAACCGTGACCGTATCTCCTACTACTGAAAATGGATAAAATTCACAACTATTTGACATTTTAAGCTTGTAGCCATCTGTGCTACTGAAGTTATAAAGATTATCATGACTCCAAGGATTCTCAGGATTATTAGGATTATATGTCATAGAGCAGTTATAACCCAATATCTGTTCCGCATAGGATTCCAGTGGTTCTAATACTTCTTCAGCATCCTGTTCACCATCTTCGTCGCGTTGTAATTCCGGAAAAGAAATCCAGTTCCAATTGTTATCTAGTGCTGGGGAGCCGTAAATCATAAATTGCACTTCTGGCATATATGGATCTGAACTGGTTATAGTAACCAAACCATCGCAATGGACAAACATTTTATGGCAGCAGAATTCTATTGGTATACAAACGGAGTCACCTGGTAGTATTACAGCCGGTACATCTTCAGGATCTATTGTATAATATTCTGCAATAGTATCTGGAATAGTGATAGATATGTCTGTCAAATCATCGTTACCGATATTTTTAATCACTAAGTCTTTTGTTTCTTTTCTATCATGAGATACATAGCCAAAATCAACTTCCTGAGGATAGATTTTGATTCCAGG
Organism: Cloacimonadia bacterium; assembly: GCA_049975325.1. Taxonomy (GTDB): domain Bacteria; phylum Cloacimonadota; class Cloacimonadia; order JGIOTU-2; family JBNGDW01; genus JBNGDW01. Next base: position 11,556 of record JBNGDW010000027.1, read on the forward strand.
CACATTATATTCATAAGCACCCATATCTATTGTATCCAAAACGATTCTTCTTGTTCCATCAAAATCAACATCTGTATATAGAGAGGCTATTAAACTATCGACATGATTAATCGGATATAAACCTTTATTAATTAAAGGTGAATCGCTATTAAAATGTAAATCATTTTGTGATGGATCTACAAAACCAACATTATCAAGATCATACATATTATTACCACTATATTCTGGCTGGTAGTATGGTTCATAATTTTCATACTGAATATAGTTATTATAAAAGTATATATTATTTGAAGAGTGCGTTATACAAAATTCGTCACCTGGGTGAGGTTGGTCCTTATAATTATTTTCCCAGAATATATTGTTATAGAAATAACCCTCAGTAACTAAACAATATATTGCATTTCCTTCTGAGAATTCATCGTTACTATTCTGAGCATTATTATCATAAAATATATTGTTAATAACATATAGTTTTTTATCTTCTGATGGGCCTTGTAAGTATAAAGCCCCACCATTATCATCTGCAGTATTAGAAATAAATAAGTTCCCAATAATATATGTTGTTTTGTTACTATTAATTTCACTTATTGCACCACCAGAATCATGGGAAAAATTATTTAAAAAGAGGGAATTCTCAACCGTAACATTTGAATTGTTTATAAATAACGCACCGCCGCAAATCAGAGCTTCATTTGAACTAAATTCACAATTTTTAAATACGACTTCGCCATAATCCTCTATTCTAATGGCACCTTTATGGACACTTGGTTGCTGGTAAGTATTCAAATTCTTAATATTTGAAAATGTGCAATATTTCATTTCTGAATAAGAATCAAATAATGAGGAACTTTTACCTCTCCAATTTTCTCCGAATACAATTCCATTCCAATTTTCCCCCGTATCTCCGTTTGTAAAATGTATAGGATATTCTGCAGTTCCATTAGCAATTAAGCTTCCATTTGCCATTATATATGTATCAGTATCAAATTTTAAATTAACTCCCTTATCAATTACTAATGCAAAATCTACAGGAATAAGAAGATGGTCATCCTGAATCCAATTATCAGGTATAGTACTAGGGATATTATCAGGGAAACTTACATCCTCAGTAACATAATAAGTTGCTACCGTAGACCCCCAATCATGTCTTGATTTAGTTTTTTTATATCCAGCTTCATATCTCTTGGTTGCAGGATTTTTGTCGTGTTCTGGATCAAATGGCCAAACACTTGACAAAAAATCAGGTGCTTCTTCATAGTAATATGAGCTATCATGTTCCCATGTATTATAAAAGGAGCCATCGTATGCTCTTAATGTTGAATTCCGTTCAATGGTCTTGCTTTTCATCGTTCCCCAGATATTTCTATATCTTGTCTTACTATAGCTTTCAAGATAGGGTGAAGCAAATATACGCCCCCTTGGAAACCCAAGTAAGCACAACCATCTATTCCCCTCTTTAAGATAGTTATTAACAATATTTTGCTTTTTTTGCAATGGATATATATGATAACCATGCTTTAAAGCTGCATTTCTGTGAAATGTATTATCCGGTCCATTGCACCAATGCCACCAATCAACCCACATAAATTGTCCTATATTCCCTTCAAAGAGATTTCCCATAGGTCCAGGAATATCATCTATAGGATGACCGTGACAAACCATATCGCCACTAAAATTTGATTCGATTAAATCAATTCCTAAAAAACTTATTTCAAGGTCTGATTGTTCAGCGGCAATTGAGTAATTATACCCAAAGACATTATATTGCGAATCATTTTGTAACAACATCGAATGTCTTAAGTGTTTGAAAATATTATCTTCAATAAGACAATAATTGCTATTATCGCACAAAACACCATATCCAGCACCGCCTTCTCCATAATCCTGTGCATCATGGAAATAGCACCCTCTTATTTCTATATGTTCGCTATTTTTAATATCAATATGATGCTTAACAGGTCTGTAACTCTCTATACCACTTACCCAGCAATTCTCGCAATTCTGGATAAGAATATTATGTCCCTGTTCAGATTCTGGTAGGTCTCCTTCATCAATTCTTTTAATGTATAAGTCTTCTACTCCTGCATTTTCTAATGGGTTACTTTCTGTACCTATTAGCTCGATACAATTGCGTTTCCAATGTTCAATTACAGGATTACCATAATCAATTATATCAAATTCCAAAATAGTTCTATCCTCTAAATCTTTATCCTTTTTGAATTGATATACACCTGCTAATATTACATTTTCTGGTATTACTATTGTTCTGTTGAGAACATAAGTGCCAGATTGTAAGGTTATTTGAGTTAGTACGCTGTAAACAGCGTTTCCATTATCTAAATACTCATTTATTGCATCAAAATCTTCATCAGGATTACCGGTAGGTGCATCCACTTGTATTTCATTATCAACAATAGGATTAGTAGATGTAATCCTACCAGGATATCCAGCATCCTGCCATTGATCTGTATAAATATGATCATCAATAGTTGGACTTATTGTACCAATATCACAAAATGAAATAGAATAGAATAAAACTACAATAATAAATGTTATGTATATAGCTTTATTAAACCTGAGTGGTGTATATTTTTTGTTCTTCATTTTATACTCCTTCTTATGTTTTTATTTTTACTAATTATTTCTTTATTAATATTTTCTGTTAGCATTTTTATTGAACCCTTCTCTCAACTGTACACATTACTTTATTATCTGGCAAAAAAACTGCATTACAATGGTACTCTAAAGTGTCATCTATTAATCGCCTTCGTTCGGAACCATCACTATTCATGATATACAAATGCCCATATCCAAATAATATTTTTGATCCATCACTTGAAAATACAGGTCTATAAGGACCTGCGGGACCTAAGTTAGTTAAATCAGAACCATCTTCATTCATACTATAAATGTTATCAGAAGCATAAAATACAATCTTACTTCCATTAGCAGGCATAGATACAGGAAATACAGGATAAATAAAATAACCCTCAAAAAGATATTGATTGGTTGAATCTTCAAGATTAAAAACATATAATCCCCTATCAACCGCACCAGAAGAAGCGAGAGACCAGATATAAAATATTTTGTTATCATTTATTGAAAAACAAGGATACCTAAATGAGCTATAATAATAGACAGATAGATTTTTATGTTTAATAACTTCGCTTTTATTTTCTCCATCATAATCCATAATAGAAACAGTGATAGTAGAATCTTTTTCTGTTAAAGTAGAATAGACAATCTTTGTTCCATCATGTGAATAACAAGGATACATTTCTTGAATATTTGGTGTATTTGTAAGGTTTATTATTTCCGTACTCTCTAAATCAAGCTCATAGATATCCTGATTATGGGAGAATACTATCTTGATTCCTTCCGGTGTTTCAGCAGTTGATGGGAAAGCCCCTCGGCTACCAATAGAATCATTTAATGTTGTAAAATCAGAACCATCAATGTTCATTGAATACACATGGTTACTACTAAATATTATTACTCTTTCACTATCAGGTGTAACAACAAGGTGGCCTACTAATGGTCTTAAATAATTTAGATCCGTTCCATCAGTATTTACTGTGCACAGCCAATCTTCGTAGACTATTCTTTCGAGAGAATAATCAAAGCAGCCTGTCAAAACCACTATAGTTATAATAAATAGTCCAAAGAATATTATTTTTTTCATAACTGTATCCTCAATATTTAAATATAGTTTTTACTGGATTACCAATGGGCGCATTCACCTGTATTACAGCTTCAACATCTGGATTAGTAGATGTAATCCTACCAGGATATCCAGCATCCTGCCATTGATCTGTATAAATATGATCATCAATAGTTGGACTTATTGTACCAATATCACAAAATGAAATAGAATAGAATAAAACTACAATAATAAATGTTATGTATATAGCTTTATTAAACCTGAGTGGTGTATATTTTTTGTTCTTCATTTTATACTCCTTCTTATGTTTTTATTTTTACTAATTATTTCTTTATTAATATTTTCTGTTAGCATTTTTATTGAACCCTTCTCTCAACTGTACACATTACTTTATTATCTGGCAAAAAAACTGCATTACAATGGTACTCTAAAGTGTCATCTATTAATCGCCTTCGTTCGGAACCATCACTATTCATGATATACAAATGCCCATATCCAAATAATATTTTTGATCCATCACTTGAAAATACAGGTCTATAAGGACCTGCGGGACCTAAGTTAGTTAAATCAGAACCATCTTCATTCATACTATAAATGTTATCAGAAGCATAAAATACAATCTTACTTCCATTAGCAGGCATAGATACAGGAAATACAGGATAAATAAAATAACCCTCAAAAAGATATTGATTGGTTGAATCTTCAAGATTAAAAACATATAATCCCCTATCAACCGCACCAGAAGAAGCGAGAGACCAGATATAAAATATTTTGTTATCATTTATTGAAAAACAAGGATACCTAAATGAGCTATAATAATAGACAGATAGATTTTTATGTTTAATAACTTCGCTTTTATTTTCTCCATCATAATCCATAATAGAAACAGTGATAGTAGAATCTTTTTCTGTTAAAGTAGAATAGACAATCTTTGTTCCATCATGTGAATAACAAGGATACATTTCTTGAATATTTGGTGTATTTGTAAGGTTTATTATTTCCGTACTCTCTAAATCAAGCTCATAGATATCCTGATTATGGGAGAATACTATCTTGATTCCTTCCGGTGTTTCAGCAGTTGATGGGAAAGCCCCTCGGCTACCAATAGAATCATTTAATGTTGTAAAATCAGAACCATCAATGTTCATTGAATACACATGGTTACTACTAAATATTATTACTCTTTCACTATCAGGTGTAACAACAAGGTGGCCTACTAATGGTCTTAAATAATTTAGATCCGTTCCATCAGTATTTACTGTGCACAGCCAATCTTCGTAGACTATTCTTTCGAGAGAATAATCAAAGCAGCCTGTCAAAACCACTATAGTTATAATAAATAGTCCAAAGAATATTATTTTTTTCATAACTGTATCCTCAATATTTAAATGTGATATCTCCTTATTTAAAATTATGGCCTATTAAAATTGCATAAGAAGAATACCCTATTCTCTCATTCGGTAAATAAACAAAAACACTTCCTCTGCTTATGCATTCAAAATATAAAATGTTATTTAATTCAAACCCGCATCCGGCACCAAAATAAATAAATGGGGGTGATACCCTCCGCTCTTCTTCATATCTACCCCAGGCAATACCAGTACCAATATGTCCTAAAATATATGGTTTAATTTTAAACAACTTAAAAGGAGTTATTTTTAAAGTAAAATATAATGGTAAAATATTTACTTCTTCTTTTTTACTAGGTTTTCTTGTCCCTTGCAGATTAACCCCCAAACCCATCTGATATATATCCCTAAAAGAATATACATTTTCAATGAATAATTCAGGAATATATACGATTTCGTTTTCCCCAGACTTGAGAAAATCACAAACGCCAAGACCTATGGCTAAATTCACAACCTTTTTCGGAGGTTCTACTGGTCTTGGTTTAATAAATATTGTCGTTAGCCCTACTGAATTTTTGTCTGAAATAGTAATTGTTGCTGGAACGAAGGATTTTCCTGAACCAGTAAAATAATCAAAAGCCATTACACAACCACCAAGATAAGGATCAATTAAGAAAAATGGAAGATCTCCCCAGATCGCTGGATTTAACTTTGTTTTTAACAAGGAATTGTGTTTTTGACCATTTGGTAATACAAGTTCTATTTGATTTTTTTTAGCTTTATATAAACTTATTGAGACAGGGGTTTCCCCCAACCTTTTAGTATTCACATAAACATCCACCTTCGTTGAATCACATGAGAATTCCACTTCCTGCTTGGGACCTTTAAGAATTGTTGCACAACCTGCAAATCCAACAATAAATAAAAAACCTAATAATTTTTTCATCTTACTCACAGCCTGTCAAAGCTACTATATTTATAATAATATGTTTTCAAAAACCTCGCTGGAACTAATAGCACATAGAGCTATATCAAAGGGAATGCCAAAATTTGCCAAACCTTTCTTTAATTGATTAAGTGCATTGATCCTTTTGTTCATTTCATCTTCTGTTACAAAGGGTGGATCAGGTATTATTTCATCTTCATCATACCCGAAGAAATCAACGAGTTCCATATTTTCTAAATCAACTAACATATGTATTTCCATATCATCAAATTTTTCTACAATCCAAACTCCATTTTTATCCTTCTTTGTCACTTCTATGGAAATATCTGTTTCTTCGTAAGGATCGTTTATCCTTTTATACTCTATCTTATCGCCGACTTTTAGGTCTGGGGAGAACC
>JBNGDW010000028.1:0-17788 GCA_049975325.1 Cloacimonadia bacterium
ATCCGAGCCAAGGTGAAAGAACTTGTTTATCATATAGACCTGAAAGATGCACATTTTGGCAAAAATTTCTATCCTTTTGATATTGGCAACTTTGAGGAAGGATTAAAAAATTATAACATCAGCATTACCCCCGAATCTAATATTGAAAATGTAGTCATTACAATGGATAACATCAGTTCTAAAGCAGTCCCTGTGAAGTTAGATTTTGCCGATGAGCAAAGCCGAGAATATTTTATAACGCAGGGACTCGCTATTGAGCCTGAAATTGTAACAGTTAAAGGGCCAAAGACGCTTCTTGATTCCATAAATGAAGTGAAAACAGTCCCTTTTCACAGAAAAAGGCATGAAAAAGAGAACAAACTACCATTGGTAATACCCGAAGAGAAATATATAACTTTAGAGCCAAGAACAATTTCGCTTATTGAACATTCTCCCATAATTGTTGAAAGAACGATAGCGATGTTGCCGATCCAGGTTCCTCAGGGAGTGCAAGTGTTTCCTAAATATTTAACCGTGAAGATAGCGGGTGAAGGAGAGCTGATAGCAAGTATTGCACCTGAGGATTTTTCAGCAACGCTTGTTCTAACTGATAATGTAAAAGAAGGAGATATGGTTTCGGTCACTTTAAATGTGCCCGAAGGTATAGAAATTATTGAGCAAACACCCCAGCAAGTCAGGATTAAAGAGCTTCCGTCCGCCGGTTGGCGGATCACTTCCGATGAACACTAATAAAATTCTAATATTAGGTATAGAAAGTTCCTGTGATGATACTGGTGCAGCAATTGTAGATGAAAATTTCAAAGTACATTCCAGTATTGTGTCGTCGCAGACTGTTCACGAAAAATTTGGAGGCGTTCTTCCCGAACTGGCATCGCGGGAACATATCCGTAATATCCTGCCAATTATCGATTTTGCATTAAGAAGAGCAAGGGTGGATCTTAACGAGGTAAGCGCGGTTGCTGTCTCTACTGGTCCAGGGCTTATTGGTTCCCTGATCGTAGGGCTCTCATTTGCAAAATCTTTTGCGTATAGTCTGAGCCGACCTCTAATTGCAGTTAATCATATTTTTGCCCATGTGTGGGCAAATTTTTTAGAGCATCCTGAGCTTTCCTTCCCATTTCTTGCTCTAATAGTATCTGGTGGGCACACAGAGCTCGTCCATTTCATTGATGAACGCAATTTTAAAGTCCTTGGTAAAACAGTGGATGATGCGGCTGGTGAAGCATTTGATAAAATAGGGAAATTGTTAGGTCTACCATATCCAGGAGGTCCTGCTATTGATAAAATTTCTCAAAAAGGAGATAAGAATAAAATCCGGTTTCCCCTCCCAATGATAGAGCAGGATAATTTTGACTTTAGTTTTAGTGGGCTAAAGACCGCTGCTGCACTATATTTGCAGGATAATGATATCAAACCAAACAGTCCAGAGGTTTATGACTTTGCTGCTAGTTTTCAAAATGCGATTGTGGAGGTGCTTTTTAGGAAAACAACCGTGGCTGGTGAAAAGTTAGGTCTTAATACAATTGTGCTTGCAGGAGGAGTAGCAGCAAATACTACCTTAAGAAGTCGGTTTAATAAATATGGAAAAGAGCATCACATCAGTATCTATTTCCCATCTCCGCGGTTATGTACAGATAATGCTGCAATGATAGCAGCAGCGGGTATTACAAAATATCGTAACAAGGAGTTTACTGAACTTTCCATAAACGCTTCATCAATAAAGGGGTTGTATAGCGTATGACAGCATTGCTTCTCGTGCTTTTAATATTTTATGTTGCCTTTCTCCTTTTTGTTACACTAGGTACGTTTCAGCTCTATCAACCACTGCAAGAGGAGCCTGAGCAGTTCCGATATATCTCAGTAATAGTGGCTGCAAGAAATGAGGAGGAGAATATTGCATCACTCATAGAGAGCCTTATTCAGCAAGATTACCCGAAAGATAAATATGAAATAATCGTAGCCTCCGATCGTTCTACAGATAAGACCGATGCTATTGTAAAGGCATATTCAAAAGAAAATGAAAACATTCGGTATCTGCGTATCCGCCAACTGGCGGAGGAAAAGGGCATGGTTGGGAAAAAAAATGCTCTTAACAAAGCAATTGAGCAGGCGCAAGGTGAAATTTTGCTCTTTACAGATGCTGATTGCCTTCCCGGGAAAAATTGGCTAAAAGAGATAAATCGGAGGTTTAATAGAGGCTTCGATGTTGTAGTAGGCTATTCCCCCCTTCTTTTGCCAAAGAAAAAATTCTGGCAGCGGTTGGGATACACTTTAAAAGAGTTGGAGAGACTTTCCATTTTTACAGTCTCGGCTGGTACGATTGGTTGGAATTGGGGGGTAACTGCTACTGGACGCAACTTTGCTTATCGGAAAAAAGTTTTCAATGAGGTTGGTGGATTTGAGGAAATCGGGAGAATTCCTTCTGGCGATGATGATCTCTTCTTGCAAAAGGTAGGTAAAGCCAGGAAATACAAGCTCACTTTTTCTCTTAGTGCTGATAGTTTCGTGCCTTCGATAGAACGAAAAGGCCTTGAGGCACAGTATAATCAGGAGAAAAGGCGAGCCTCAAAATGGCGATTTTATCCACCCTTAATAAAAACCTTTTCTGCACTTATTTTTCTTTTTTACCTTGGTCTCTTTGTGGCATTTATTCTTGCGCTCTTCTCCCTTTTCCCGTGGAGCATTTTTTTGGCTATATTCTTAATAAAAGTCCTTGTGGATTTTATTGTGGTGTGGCGAGGCGCTGTGATGTTTAAGGAAAAGGAACTATTAGCTGTATTTCCATTGGCAGAGCTTATCTATATTCCTTATTTTCTGTTCTTTGCCATCATGGGTACATTTACTAAATATAGGTGGGTTGGGAAGTAACAAAAAAGGGGAATAAATTTTGAAATTTACGCTGAAGATATTTTCAGACATTGAAATTACCTATATGTGCTGAGACAAAGGAAAATATACTTAATAATTTTTGGGCATAGCCTCCATCTTCGCAAATATTGACAAAAAATAAACCACACGCAGGATTCAATCTTTTACTAAAACTGGATATAAAAAATGATGAAAGTTTGCCTATTAGCAAGTGGTAGCAAAGGGAATTGTATTGTCGTTTCAGGGAGTAAGCACGCCCTAATAATTGATGCGGGCATATCTGCCAGGAAGATACGCTCACAAATCATAAGGGAAGGGCTCTCCGAAGAAAGGATATCGGCTATATTGGTAACTCATGAGCATTCAGATCATAGCAAAGGAGTTGGGGCACTTAGCCGGGCGTTAAGGGTGCCTGTTTTTATTAATGAAGGAACGCTAAGCAGAGCGAATGGACGCCTTGGCAATATCCAGGAAATATGCCTTTTCCAAAATGGCTACTCCTTTACCCTTAACGAGTTCCTTGTCTCCCCTTTTTCTGTGCCGCATGATTGTGCTGATGGAACATGTTTTGTAATCTCTGAGCGCTATCATCAGGAGAAACTTGTCGTTTTGACAGACCTGGGATATGTCCCGCCTCAAGTAAAGGAGAAGGCAAAGGGTGCTACCACACTCATACTTGAGAGTAATCATGATCTTGATAGATTGATCAACGGACCATATGAGCAGCGGCTAAAAGAGAGGATTAGGAGTAACAGAGGTCATCTCTCTAATATTCAGGCTTGTGAATTGATAGAGGAAATTATCCGCCAGCCGGCGGATGACTTGAAAAATATAGTTCTTGCACATCTAAGCAAGGAAAACAACGAGCCGGAGATTGCATATAGGGAAATGAAGGCAATTCTGAGTAGATATGGTTTTTCCTGCAATCTTTACATAGCAGAACAGCACAACCCAACGGCTTGGATAGAAGTATGAGTATAGTCCCCTATTTGCTATTGATTGTTGCCTTCTTTTTACTTGCTAAAGGAGCAGACTATTTTATTGATGGAGCCTCAGGGCTTGCTGAGTATTTTCGTGTGTCGCCCCTTTTCATAGGATTAACAATAGCGGCTATAGGCACAAGCGCACCAGAAGCCGCAGTAAGTATAAATGCGACACTCACAGAAGTAGGTGGAATTTCACTTGGGAATGTGGTAGGCAGTAATATCGCTAATGTCTGTGTTGCTATCGGTATCGCAGCCTGTTTAAAGCCCTTGACTTTTGAGTCCAGCACAATAAAAAAAGAGATGCCTTTTATGCTCGTAATTACAGCCCTTATGCTGATTTTTTCATTGGACTTTGCTAATACAAATACTTCTGTAATTACGCGGGTTGAAGGTTTGATCTTTTTGGCACTTTTCGTTGTATATCTTTTTTATCTCTCTCGTATGGCTATTAATGATAGAAAGATTAGCATTGCGAAAGCAGGAAACAAAAAGCCTTCTATTATACGGAGTATCTTACTCACTTTACTTGGAGTGGCTGGTATTATTCTTGGCGGAGATCTCGCTGTGGATAATGCAGTTAAAGTCGCAGAATTTTGGGGAGTGAGTGATAAAGTCATAGGGATAAGTATAGTGGCATTTGGCACATCTGTTCCGGAAATTGTCACCACCATTGTCGCTGTCGTTAAGGGGAAGGTTCCTATAGCCATTGGTAATATTGTTGGTAGCAATATTTTCAATATACTTTTGGTGCTGGGGATTACTGCCACTGTCCGTCCTGTGAGGCTTCCCTCTGATGTAGTATTTGATGGGGCAATTTGTCTTGCCGTTGGCGCCCTATTTTTTCTTCTTTCAAAAGTTAGTAAACAATTTTACCGAGTGCAGGGGCTTTCGTTTCTTATAATCTATATTTTATATATTTCCCTTCTTTTTATTAGAGGATAGAATAAAACAATTGTAGATAGGAGGATTTCTAATATGCCAGAACTAAATGAAGTTGCGTTATTTAGCATAGAATGGCTAAAGAGCAGTGGACTCAGTATCCTGATTATTATTGTTATCTCTGCTTGTTGTATCTTTGCCTTGCGCCGGTTAATGCCATCTTTAATTTATAAAACTATGAAAATGCGAAAGGCTGGGCGGAAGAAAAAGGGTGTTGATAAAGAGATGAAAACGCGAGCACAGACCCTGTCTTCCTTTATTGTGAAAACAGTTACGGCAATAATCGTTATTATAGCATTATTTTCGATTCTACCTGAATTTGGCGTGAATATAGCGGCTGCACTTGCTGGAGTTGGGATTGCTGGCGTGGCAATTGGCCTCGCTGCCCAAAATCTTGTTCGGGATTTCTTGAATGGTATGCTTATATTACTGGAAGACCAATATAGGGTAGGCGATGTGGTGAATTTGGCTGGAGTAGGTGGACTGGTAGAAGAAGTGGGGATCAGACGTACCGTACTTCGTGACTTGGATGGTATTGTGCACTCAATTCCAAATGGCGAGGTAAAGGTGACAAGCAATTTTGGTAAGCTATATTCCAGAATAAATCTTAATGTGCCAGTAGCCTATGGAGAAGACCTGGAAAAAGTAATCGAGGTGATAAACAAAGTTTGCAAAGAAATGGCTATGAGCCCTAAGTGGGAGAAAAAGTTTGTAAAGGCACCCAGTGTGCTCCGTGTTGATAAGTTTGGTGATTCAGGAATAGAGATAAAAATATTAGGTGACACCGAACCTTTACAGCAATGGGCTGCTACAGGTGAACTACGCCTTCGGCTTAAAAAAGAATTTGATAAGGAAGGGATTGAGATCCCTTGGCCCCACGCTAAGGTCTACTTTGGCGATTCCCCTTTGAGGGTGGAAAATACTTACCAGGAGAAGGTTTATTAACCTTCTCCGACCCGGTAAATAGTGTAAACTTAAAAATAGCCTTCTCAAATCAATTAAGAATAGTTTTATCAATTACTATGGTTTTTTCTGATAGCCAGAGAAGGATGGTATAATTACTTTGACAAAAATTTTATCAGAATATCTTTTACCTTAAGTTGGAGGTATATGTGATAGAAGTAATTGTTGAAAAATGTACAGGCTGCGGAAATTGTGTTGATGTTTGCCCTTATGAAGCGATCAGTATTGTAGACAATACTGCCATTATAGACTTAGACGCTTGCACATTATGTGGAGCCTGTATTGCAGAATGTCCATTTGATGCCCTCTTCCTCCGGAGAGAGGAGACCAAAACAGAGTCATTGGAGGATTTTAAAGGCATTTTGGTAGTAGGAGAGATTCGGCATGGCATGTTGATGCCAGTAACCCATGAAATCCTTGGAAAAGCACGAGAATTGGCTGATGTATTGGATGAAGAACTTATGGCTCTCCTTCTTGGATATAATGTAAAGCACCTGGCAAAGGAATTGATAGAATATGGGGCAGACAAAGTAATACTGGTTGATGACCCATCGCTTGAACATTTTTTAGACGAGTCCTATACGCAAGCTGCTGTCCATATTATCCAGAAATATAAGCCTGGCATCGTTCTTGCTGGAGCAACTCCTATTGGTAGAGCATTTATCCCTAGGGTTGCCGTAAGATTGAAGACAGGCCTTACTGCTGATTGCACCGGTCTTGACATTGATATAGAGAATCGTCACTTGTTGCAAACTAGACCTGCATTTGGTGGTAATATTATGGCGACGATAAGATGTCCTCATCATCGTCCCCAAATGGCGACTATACGCCCTAAAGTTATGTCACCCCTTTCACCAGAGCCTGGCAGAGATGGGGAAATTTTTGAAGAGAAGGTGCAGTTTGATCAGAAAGCCATTGTTTCGAAATTTTTGCAATTTGTTAGGGACGAGACCCAGCAGGTTAGCCTCACGGAGGCAAATATAATCGTATCCGGTGGTCGGGGATTGAAGAATGCAGATAACTTCGAACTTTTGCGTCAGCTCGCTAAAAGGCTCAATGGTGCTGTGGGTGCTTCCCGTGCTGCAGTAGACGCAGGATGGATTCCATATTCCCATCAAGTCGGACAAACCGGAAAAACAGTAAAACCAAAAATTTATATAGCATGTGGTATTTCCGGGGCTATTCAACACCTCGTAGGTATGCAATCTTCAGATATTATTATTGCCATCAACAATGACCCAGACGCCCCTATCTTTCAGGTCGCCGATTATGGAATTGTGGGAGACCTGTTTGAAGTTATACCACATTTGCTTAAAAAATTGGAGTAATTATGAAATTTTCTAACCTTTTGGTAGTATATGACTGGCAAAGGTATTCACACGGTGACTTATGTGTTATTGATGGGCTTTTCTCAAAAGAGTCGAAAAGTAAAATCAGTGTGGATTGTACGGGTTTGATGGCTTATCCAGGTCTTATAAATGCTTATGATCATCTGGTAGATAACTGGATTCCCAAAGCGGCTGCTCATAGGCCATACAAAAATATGCGGGAATGGCTTCAAGATATCCAGAACTCTGTCCCTGTGTTGGAACGGAGTAAATTCTGGAAAGGAGAAGATTATACGGACCTGGCTAAAGAGAATGCATTAGACCTTGCACAACTTGGCGTGTATAAAAATATTTTCTTAGGAGCCATTACCGTATTTGACCATGTGCCGCTTCAGAAAGAAGCATATTACCAGTCATTTCCAATAAATGTAATATCAAGATACACGCAGATCTATCCTGAATCATTGAAGGATTGGTGGGGTGTTAAAGAGACGCCTGCAGTCGTGGCAGAAGGTGTAAGTAAGATGCCAATCATCGTGTACCTTGCTGATAGTTCAGAAGGGGAAACAGCTGACATCTTTGATAAAACGAAAGAACTAGACCTTTTGAAACCAAACTCTATCTTTGTTCATTGTTTAGATTTGAAAGATGAGCATTTTAAAAGGATTGCAGAGGCGGGCGCAAGTGTTATCTGGACTCCAAATTCCAATAATTTCCTTTTTGAGAAGACAATGGATATCGATTCAGCTCTTGCAAATAATGTTAATGTTTGTATCGGCACGGATTCAACACTTTCTGGCAGTATTAATTTATTGAAAGAGATGCTTTATATAAAGAAGAACCTCCCTGCTCAGCTTTCGTACCCGCAGCTCTTCAAAATGGTTACAGAAAATTCTGCACGGGCTCTGATATTAGGCAACTATAACGGCAAGATCGAGGAAGGCAAAGATGCCAATCTGCTTATCACGAAGAAGGTAAGCGACGATCCATACGAAAATCTATGTAATATAGAACCAAAAGATATCCAACTCCTGCTTTATCAAGGTGAACCTATCTATGGGAAGGTGGAATTCCTAAAATATTTTTCATGGGATGTAAAGGCTTTTTACCTGTTTAATCTTGGTGTGGATAAAGTATTTATTATAGGACATCCTGAGGAAATTCTGGCAAGAATAGAGAAAAAATTGGGTTACAAAAAGCATTTCGATTATCTCCCCTTCTAACAAACATAAATTTTTCCATTTATATATGAATATCGGAGATAGTTACAACAGGATATCTCTTAATCTTTCAGAAATCTTTTATAGTATCCAGGGCGAGTCTACATACGCTGGGCTGCCATGCATATTTATTCGTCTGGCAGGCTGCAATCTACGGTGTAGTTATTGTGATACTCGTTATGCCTATACAACACGATTCTCTCTCACTGTTAAACAAATCCTTGCAAGAATAAAGAAATACTCGCCGGTACAATTAGTTGAAGTTACTGGTGGGGAACCCCTTATTCAAGAAGGGAGTTATACATTATTGCAGGCACTCATCTCTCAGAAAAATCTTCAGACTGCAAGCCATACTATCCTGCTTGAGACAAATGGCTCTATTTTACTCGATCGTGTACCAGCAGAGGTTATAAAAATAGTTGATATAAAAACTCCGGGAAGTGGAATGGCGGATAAGATGGTGTGGCAGAACATATCTCTTCTCAACAGAAATGATGAGATAAAATTTGTTATTACGGATAAGACTGATTTTGACTGGGCATTGGAAAAAATTGATAAATATAAGCTATTGCGATTTCATGTCCTTTTCTCTCCTTCATATGAAAATCTATCTCTTGCTACCCTGGCAACGTGGATATTAAAAGCGAAAATCCCTGTGCGCTTGCAGCCTCAGCTTCATAAAATTATTTCTTATAATGACGATGAGAGAAAGAACAACAATTATATAAAATAAAAATCCGAGGTAGAGATGACCCTAAGTAAGAAAGCATCATGTGGCACAGAAAACAAATCAGACTGTTTAGTAACCATTGAACCGGCAGATGAGTTAAATATAGAGGTTCAGAGCAAAGTAGAAAAGCTATTTGCTCCTGCTATCTCTCGCACTGCCCAGGAAGTAGTAGAGGCAAACAAAGTTGAAAAGGCCAGAATTATAATAAAAGACTTTGGAGCCTTGGATTGGGTAATCAGGGCGCGGTTGGAGTGTGCAATTCAAAGGGCAAAGTAAGAAATTACTTCAAGAAAACTGAAAGGAATGACAATGAAAAATAGACTGCGACGGCACAGGCTTTATATGCCAGGAAACGATCCGAATCTGTTACAGAATATAAGTGTATTCGAAGCCGATACAGTAATATTAGACCTTGAGGATGCGGTTGCTCCACAGGAAAAGGATGCTGCAAGGATTCTGGTAAAATATGCGCTTACTAATGTAGATTTTGGCAAGACAGAAAGAGGTGTGCGTATCAATCCGTTTAATACACCCTACGGAGAGGAAGATGCAAAGATGGCTGTTGAAAACGGAGCAGAAATTATCTTCCTTCCCAAGGCAGAAGTAGCCTCGGAAGTAGAGCATATGGAAGATATTATTGGTGAGCGGGATATATGGATTGCTCCAATAATTGAAACAGCCAGAGGGGTACTAAATGCCAAAGAGATTGTTCAAGCCAGTGACAAAGTGGCTGTGATATGCTTTGGAGCAGAGGATTTTACCCGAGATATCGGCGCAGAGAGGACCAAAGAAGGAAAAGAGCTCTTCTGGGCACGGTCTATGATTGTGCTTGCAGCAAAAGCAGCCGGGATTCAGGCAAGCGATACAGTTTTCTCAGATGTTGATGATGAAAAAGGACTGGAGGATGAAGTCAGATTCGTAAAGGCTCTTGGCTTTGATGGAAAAGGCATAATACATCCTCGCCAAATTGAAATTATCAATAAGGTATTTATGCCCACCAAAGAGGAAATTGAATATGCCACCAGAGTACTCGAGGCTCTGGAAGAGGCAAAAAAAGAAGGGAAAGGCACAGCCTCTTTAGGCAGAAAAATGATTGATAAGCCTGTGGCAGAACGTGCCAGAAGAATTATTGAGTTAGCAAAAATCTATAATCTGTAGAGACTATCTCTTTTGCCAAAGGCAATTTCCCGAAAGGCAAAATAGTCTTGCAGCAAATGCAAGGTGCAAATCGCAAATATAGTATTTTGGAGTCTATCCGCCGGCTGGCGGATAACTCTAAATCCAGAGTTCCAAACAAATCCAAAACGGTTTTGTTCTTTTTAAGTTAGGATTTGTTTAGAACTTAGGGTTTCGTGGTTAGGATTTATGCTATTAGTTATACATATCTTAGCATCAACTCTAGTGACTTTTTTGCCCGCTTAACAATTTCCTCCGGCAACTCTATGGCAAAACGTTCCTCCTCCAAAGCACGGTATACATCATTCAAGGTGGTCAGTTTCATATTTCGACAGACCTTAGGAGAGCCAGCAGCACAAAACTCCTTTTCGGGATTCTCCTTTTTCAAGCGATATATCAAACCTTCTTCTGTGCCTATGAGAAATCTTTTCTTATCCGATTTTCTAGCAAATTCTACCATTTGGCTGGTAGAGAGAACCGCATCCGCAAGGTCTATAACAGCCGGATTACATTCTGGATGAACAATTAGGAGAGCATCTGGAAATTCTTTCTTTGCCAGAAGAACCTCTTTTTTTGTTATCCTTTCATGGACATAGCAGTAGCCATTCCAGGGTATTATCTCCTTATCTACAAATCTCTGACAATATGAGGCAAGGTTTTTATCCGGCGTGAAGATGATTCTTTCTGCCTCAACATTCTTTACCACCTTTACGGCATTTGCCGATGTGCAGCAGACATCAGATTCAGCCTTTACATCTGCATTGGTATTAACATACGAGACAACTTTTGCATCGGGATATTTTTTTTTCAACCCTCTTAATTCTTCAGCAGTTATCATATCTGCCATTGGACATCCTGCCTCTTTTACGGGGAGCAGGACTGCCTTCTCGGGTGATAGAATCTTTGCCGTCTCCGCCATAAATTTTACTCCACAGAAGACTATTATCCGTGCATTCGTTTTTGCTGCCTCTCTTGCCAGTCCCAGCGAATCACCCAGGAAATCGGCAATCTCCTGGATTTCTGGTCTCTGATAATTGTGGACAAGGATAATGGCATTCTTTTTCTTCTTCAATCTGATAATCTCTTCAGTTAAATTCATTTTCCCTTCTTCTTTTTATAATCCTCAATTGCTGCCTTTAGCCCTTCTTCTGCAAGAAGTGAGCAATGCATCTTAATAGGTGGCAAGCCATCCAATGCATCTGCTACAGTTTTATTGGTTATTTTAAGCGCCTCTTCTATGGTCTTGCCCTTAACAAGCTCTGTTACCATAGAGGATGTTGCTATTGCGGCGCCACATCCAAAAGTCTCAAATTTTATATCTGTAATAACATCACCTTCTACTTTGATATAGATTGCCATAACATCACCGCAAATAGGATTCCCAACCTTGCCCACACCATCTGGATTCTCAATCCTGCCCACATTTCTTGGATTTCTGAAATGATCCATTACTTTTTCTGAATATTGCATTTTAACATCCTGTTTTCTTGCTATTCCTTTTTAAATGGCGACATTTCTCTAAGTTTTTTGACAATTGGTGGCAAGATCTCTATCACATAATTTATGTCATCTTCACTGGTACCGTGCCCCAGGCTGAATCTGAGGGAGCCATGTGCTATTTCTGGTGATAAACCACAAGCCAGAAGAACATGAGAGGGTTCAAGCGAGCCAGATGTACAGGCACTCCCACTTGATGCAGCAATTCCTTCAAAATCAAGATTGAGCAGCATTGATTCTCCCTCGATATATTTTACACAGACACTAAGTGTTCCAGCAAGCCTCTTCTCAGGGTGACCATTTACGATGACATCGTCTATTTTTTCAAGAATTCCTCTTTCTAATTTATCTCGTAGGGTCCTGAGTCTCGTTTGTTCTTTTTCCACTTCTTCCAATGCAGTTTCACAAGCCTTGCCCAGTCCAACAATTCCAGGCACATTTTCCGTACCTGCTCTTCTATTTCTTTCGTGATGACCACCATGCAAAAGTGGATCAATCTTTGTGCCTTTTCTAATAAAAAGAGCACCAACTCCTTTTGGACCATAAAATTTGTGACCTGAGAGAGATAAAAGATCAACTCCAAGCCTATTTACATCTATAGGAATTTTTCCAACAGACTGAACTGCGTCAGTATGAAAGTAAATTTGTGGTTTTTGATTCGCTTTTCGCTTATTGTTAATTTCCTGGATTATCCTATTTATTTCCTCTATAGGCTCAATTGTCCCTATCTCATTGTTTGCATGCATGATAGTAACCAAAACTGTGGTATCGTCGATTGCCTCCCTGAGTTCTTCCAGGTTTACTATTCCATATTTATCTACACCGATGTAGGTTACATTGAATCCCTGCTTTTCAAGCCATTTGCAGGTGTTAAGCACAGCGTGGTGTTCTATCTTTGAGGTTATTATATGATTACCCTTTTCCTTATTAGCAAATGCAACGCCTTTAATTGCAAGGTTATCTGCTTCTGTACCCCCTGATGTAAAAAAGATCTCTTCAGGTTTGGCATTAAGTATCATTCCCACTTCAAGCCTTGCCTGTTCCATTGCATCCTTTGATTTAGAGGCAAGTGTGTATACACTGGATGGGTTACCGTAAAATTTGTTGAAATAAGGAAGCATTGCCTCTACTACTCTTTGGTCGGTGGGCGTAGTAGCATTATTGTCTAAATATACAAATTTGTTCATCTCTCATCACCTTGTAGACACTTTTTCTTTTCCATATTAACCATATCCTCTAAAGTTATTGAGTCAAGGATTTTTATCATTCCATTTTTTAGGATTTTCCATATTTCATGTGAAGTACAACCGATGGCTCGATCACATGTTTTATAGTCATCGGCGCATTTTACCATTGCAAGCGAGCCTTCCAGTACCTGAATGATTTGGCTCAATTTGATTTCACAGGGCAATCTTGATAACTTAAATCCACCCTGTTGTCCCCGCCTGCTTTGCAAGAGACCAGCAGATACGAGGGCTGTCATTATGTTTTCTAGATATCTTTCTGAAATTCCCTGCCTCGTGGCTATATCTTTTAAGGGTACTGGACCTTCTCCGTAGTGAAGTGCCAAATCCAGCATCGCCCTTGTGCCGTATCGCGTTTTTGTAGAAATTTTTACCATTGCTAAAGATTAGAAATATCACTATTTTGGTAATATATTAAGATAATGAAAAGAGTCGTCAAGAAAAAATTGGTTAAAAGATTTGGAGGACTTTTATTATACCATATTCTACAAAAGAGAATAAGAAAAAATAAAAAAATGATAAGATAAAGACAAAGGAAGCTCGCATTTCCTATCA
Source organism: Cloacimonadia bacterium (assembly GCA_049975325.1). Taxonomy (GTDB): domain Bacteria; phylum Cloacimonadota; class Cloacimonadia; order JGIOTU-2; family JBNGDW01; genus JBNGDW01. Next base: position 13,507 of record JBNGDW010000028.1, read on the forward strand.
GTTTACTTGCTGATGTATGACGATTTACACTACGAATTGAAAACCGGGCCATACACTGGGAATTATTTTATAGTTCAATGAAAAATTCACAATCCGTATCTCTGGGGCATATTACTGACTTGACAAGATATTCCCTATGTGACTTTTTTGAATTTTGTCTTTCTAAGAAATTCATACGGAGGGTAGATGGAATATTTTTTAACAGAAGAGCAGAAAGAAATCAAAGGATTAGCCCGACAGATTGCAGAAGAAAAAATTAAGCCAGTCAGGCAAAAATATGATGAAGAAGCTATATTCCCCTGGGACATTGTAAAAATAATGGCGCAAACAGACCTATTTAGAGTACTCGTGCCTGAGGAATATGAAGGAATCAGCGGAAAGGTTCTAGACCTTGCAATTATGATTGAAGAATTAAGCAGAGTAGATGCAGGAATAGCGCTTGCTTTAGGTGGAACTGGATTAGGGATTTATCCGCTTTTGTTAAATGGTAATGAGGAGCAGAAACAAAAATATCTCCCTCAGATTGCGGCTGGAGGGAAGTTAGCTGCATTTGCCCTGACAGAACCAGAAGCTGGCTCTGATGCAGGTGCTATAAAAACTACTGCTACAAGGGATGGTGATTTCTATGTTCTAAATGGGACAAAACAGTGGATAACAAATGGTGGAGAAGCAGATATTTATACCGTATTTGCCCTTACAGATAAAACCAAAGGTGCACGAGGAGCATCAGCATTTATCGTTGAGAAAGGAACTGAGGGCTTCAGCTTTGGGAAAAAGGAGAACAAGATGGGTATTCGTAGCTCTGCCACACGAGAGCTGATTTTCGAAAACTGTCGCATTCCAGCTGAAAATCTTGTCGGCAAAGAAGGTATGGGCTTTATGATTGCGATGAAAACTTTTGATAAATCTCGTCCTATGGTTGGAGCTCAGGCAGTAGGTATTGCTCAAGGAGCATTGGAAGAAGCCATCATCTACTCCAAACAAAGACATCAATTTGGCAAACCAATATCTGCATTCCAGGGGATTCAATTTATGCTCGCTGATATGGCAATGAAGGTAGAATCTGCCAGAGCTCTCGTATATGCCACTGCCCGAATGATCGATGCGGGAGAGAAAAGATACAGTAAAGAGTCTGCTATGTGTAAATGCTATGCATCTGATGTGGCTATGCAAGTAACCACAGATGCGGTCCAAATTCTCGGTGGATATGGATATATGAAGGAATATCCAGTTGAAAAAATGATGCGTGACGCTAAAATTACCCAGATTTACGAAGGCACAAATCAAATCCAAAGAATGATAATCGCCTCAAATCTTTTGAAAGAGTTTTAATCCCTTTGGAATAATCTAAAGATATAATTCTATGCAAATTATCAATCGGCTCTTGAAGAAATCTGCGCAATATGATGGATAAACAGAAGCTTTTGATACATATATGCTGCGCACCCTGTCTTGTGGCTCCTTATTTACATCTAAAAGATGAGTTTAATATAACAGGTTTCTGGTATAATCCCAACATACATCCCTATCAAGAATACAAAAGACGTCTCAGGGAAGTGGAAAAATTTGAAACTCAAGAACAATTTCATGTATTATATAAAGATGAATATCCCCTTGAGAAGTGGTTGCAAAATGTAGTTTTTAGAGAGGAGCATCGATGCAGATATTGCTATTATGAGCGTTTAGTTAATACCGCAATCTATGCCCGGCATGGTAAGTTTGATTTTTTTACAACAACCCTGCTCTACAGTAAAACTCAGGATCATGATCTTGTAGTGGAAATTGGGGAGTCAGTCGCAAAGCAGTATGGTATAAGGTTCTTGAATCGTGACTTTCGTAAATATTGGAAAGAAGGGATAGAATACTCCAAACAGCAAGGTATGTATCGTCAGCAATATTGTGGCTGTGTGTATAGTGAGAAAGAAAGGTATTATAAGCCGGCATATCCGCCAGCTGGCGGATAACGAAAAGCCGGGATGTTATGTAGAAGATTATATTGGGGAGTAAAAGAAGAAGAAGATGCCAAGTAACTACTACGTCATAATCGGTGATATTAAAAAGTCTAGGCATGTAGATAACTGGACTGATATTTTCAAGCAGATACGGTGCACTCTAAAGGAAACAAACAGAACATTTTCCAGTGATATTTTCATAGACTTCAAGTCAACGGTTGGTGACGAGTTTCAGGGGGTACTTAAAGACCCTCAAAACGCATATGTCATTTATCTTTTTCTTAGATGCAAATTGCCTGTTGAGTGGTATTGTGGCATTGGCATTGGTGACATTGAAAAACCGCTTAAGAAAGATATTGGGATGAGGGGAACAGCTTTCTACAGAGCAAGAAGTGCCTTAGAATTATGCAAAAAGAGCAGAAGGAAGCTACTTATAAAATCTTTGGATATATCCAATCAGAGAGACGAGATAATCAACATATTACTGCAATTCGTCGAAGTTTTGGAAGATTCCTGGACAAAAAGGCAGCAAGAGGTAGTAAATTATTTTAGATTACACCCAGATTATACTTATGAACAATTAGGTAAACACTTCAAGATATCTAAGCGGGCGGTATCGCAGATCTTAAAGGCTGCCGGTTGGAACGCAATCTCTGAAGGGGAAGTCCTCGTAAATAAATTGTTAAGAAACATAAGTTCGGGTGCGAGGGCAATTGATGTAAAGCCAAATAACTTTACAAATAAAAGTAAAGCAAATATTCTTTACAGGGACGAGCATGATGATTGAGTTGATTTATGCCTTTTCATATATCGTAACCGTAGTATTAGGCCATTTTTTTGTAAACCTCATATTAAGAAGGTATCCCTTGCCGGAAAAAGAAGGATTGAAAGGAGCGGAGGCTACTATTGGAATTCTGGAAAGAATTTTGACACTAACTTTGGTATTGCTTGGGCAATATACGGCTTTGATATTGGTCCTCACTGCAAAATCAATAGCTCGGTTTGAAGAACTGAAGAATAGAAAATTCGCCGAATATTATTTAATTGGGACACTTTCCAGTGTGCTATTTGCCATGCTTATTGGCATTTTTACATTATATATATTGAAAATATAAGGATATGGCAATGATCCAGATTGGGAAGATACTGATAATTTTCGGCGTTGCACTCGTAGTAGTTGGTCTCATAATAGCCAATACACCTGTTGGAAAATATCTTGGCAGGCTTCCCGGAGACATCAATATTAAAGGCGAAAACTTTTCATTTCACTTTCCAATTGTAAGTTGCATTCTAATAAGCATTGTGTTAACAATAATAATAAATCTATTTTTGAGGAAGTAAGATGTCCAAATACAAAGAGATAAGTCTCGATAATATAAAAACTTATTCAGTGAAAGACCGACCTAGTAAGGTTCATATTAACGACTTTGTCAATCTCAATAATGAAGTGAAGATACATAATTTTATAGAGAGCCTTCCGAATATTTTGAAAGGAAAGGAGCTTAAGGAGCTTATTAATTTATGTGAAGATGCATTAGCCGATCGCAGACCCCTTATTGTGATGATGGGGGGCCATGTGATAAAATGCGGGTTAACACCTCTTTTCAATAAGGCGATAGAGCAAGGGATAATCAAAGCCATTGCAGTGAATGGTTCTATTTGCATCCATGATTTTGAAATTGCATATTTTGGTAAAACTTCGGAGGATGTGGGTATAGCCCTTAGAGATGGTAGCTTTGGCATGGCAGAAGAGACCGGCAGGGTAATAACTCAAGTTATTCAAGATGGGTATAAGGAAGGACTTGGATATGGAGAAGCATTAGGCAGATATATTGCAGAGGAGAAGCCGCAATATTGCCGACATAGCCTGCTTGCATGTGCGTATCAGCACAATGTTCCTGTAACTGTACATATCGCGCTGGGTACAGATATTATTCATCAGCATAAATCTGCAAATGGAGAGGCATTGGGTGGAGCCAGCTATCGCGATTTCAAAATCTTTACCGAGCAGATAAAAAGACTCCACAATGGCGGTGTTATTATAAATTTTGGCTCTGCCGTAATCCTGCCGGAAGTATTTCTAAAAGCAGTAACAATTGTTCGCAATCTAGGATTCCCTCTTTCTGGATTTTATACAGCTGTTTTTGATATGAATATACAATACCGTGCCCTAACGAATGTAGTAGAGCGTCCGACTCAACCCGATGGCAGGGGTTTCTATTTCGTTGGACACCATGAAATTATGATTCCACTCTTCTTTCAGGCACTTTTAGAATGGGCAGACTCTCACAATAAATAAATCGTATGAAAAAACCTGTTTTAATCCACAC
>JBNGDW010000029.1:0-5285 GCA_049975325.1 Cloacimonadia bacterium
CATTTAATATGCCATTCGCATCTATATCAAATGTGACTTCAATCTTGGGGGTTCCGCGAGGTGCTGGTGGGATGCCAACTAGATCGAATCTTCCCAAAGTTCGGTTATGGGCTGCCATCTCGCGTTCACCCTGCAACACATTGATAGTGACCGCAGTTTGATTATCAGCCGCAGTGGTAAATATTTGGCCTTTTCTGGTTGGGATAGTTGTATTTCTTTCAATAAGCTTTGTCATTACGCCTCCAAGAGTTTCTATACCTAAAGAGAGGGGAGTTACATCTAAGAGTAGGATGTCTTTTAGTGATTCCTCACCAGATAACACTCCACCCTGGATAGCAGCACCAACAGCAACTACTTCATCAGGATTAACTCCTTTGTTAGGTACTTTTTTGAAGAAACTCTTTACAGCATCGTATACAGCGGGCACACGAGTAGAACCACCCACGAGGATTACCTCATCAATATCATCAACTGAGAGTTTGGCATCCCTCATAGCGATTTTGCAGGGCTCAATGCTATCTTGTATTAAATCGTCAATCATTCTGTTGAATTGGGCACGGGTAAGGTTTAAGGATAGATGTTTAGGTCCAGTGGCATCAGCTGTTATGTAAGGAAGATTAATATTTGTCGATTGTGTACCGCTTAGCTCGATCTTTGCCTTTTCAGCAGCCTCTCGAATTCTCTGCATCGCCATAGGGTCCTTTCTCAGGTCAACTCCGTCGCTTTTCTTGAATTCTTGCACAATCCAATCAATAATTCTTTTATCAAAATCATCACCACCCAGATGTGTATTTCCATTAGTAGCGAGCACTTCAACTACACCTTCTCCAATCTCAAGAATAGAGATATCGAATGTACCACCGCCAAAATCATATACTGCTATTTTTTCATTTTTCTTCTTATCAACACCATACGCAAGTGCAGCAGCCGTTGGCTCATTGATGATACGTTCTACTTTAAGTCCGGCTATGGTACCAGCATCTTTAGTTGCCTGTCTCTGAGCATCATTGAAATATGCCGGGACTGTAATTACTGCATGCTCAATCTTTGTGCCTAGATATTCTTCGGCTGTCTCTTTCATCTTCATGAGTATAAAAGCAGAAATCTCTTGGGGAGTAAAATCCTTTTTTGCATTTGGAATATGGATGAGAACTTCTCCTTTAGGTCCGGGTTTAATTTCAAATGAGACTTCAGAGATTTCCTTTTCAACCTCACTAACCTGTCTTCCCATAAATCTTTTTACAGAATACACAGTGTTTTTGGGGTTGGTTACTAACTGATGCTTAGCTAATTGTCCCAGCAATCGTTCGCCCTCTTTTGTAAATCCAATCACTGATGGGGTTGTTCTTCCACCTTCTGAGTTTGGAATAACAGTTGATTTACCACCTTCCATTACAGCCACACAGCTATTAGTGGTTCCCAAATCTATACCGATAATTTTCTTAGTAGTTTTTTTATCACTCATTGTTCATCTCCTTCATATCGTTTTTATTATTTCTTTTTTTCCCTTTTGAAACGACAACTTTTGCGGGTCTAACAACCTTGTTATTTATTTTATACCCGCCTTTTAAAGTATCACAGATAATACTTTCTTCATAGTTGTCGTGATCAATAGACATTACTGCTTCGTGAAGTGCTGGATCAAATTTTTTGCCGATAGTCTCAATCTTCTCTAAACCATAGCGTTTAAATAATTGATTAAACTGTTCGCAGATCATATCCAGAAATTTTTTGTGATTTTCTGACAAATTTTCATTGTTTTCGGATTTGAGAGCCATTTCCAACTGTTCAAAGATATCAGCCACATCAAGAAGGAGCTCCTTGTTTGCACTCTGGATCCACTCCATTCTTTCTTTATCAGTTCTTTTTCTAAAGTTTTCAAATTCAGCTGCTGTTCTCAGAAGTCTATCTCTATAGACTTCCATTTCTTTTTTTAAGGAGGTATTTTCAGCTTTAAGCCTATCTATTTCCTTTTTATGCCCTTGCATTTCTTTTTTTAGAGCATTATTTTCAGCTCTCAGTTTGTCTAATTCTTTTTCCTCTTTTAGCTTTGGTTTCGTAGATTTAGTCTTAGCCTGTTTTTGCGCTTGGCTATTTTGATCTTTTACTTCAATTTTCTTTTCCATAGTAAGACCTCTTCTGAACAAAAGGCATAATACTACCTTTTGTTGTCAATTCAGTAATCATTTTTGATGCAAAACACACCATTGGGATATTTTCGTGGTAATCCATCCGTTTCGTTCCAAGTATCCCGATAAAACCGGGTAATCCCATTGCTTCATATTTGCCAAATATAAGCACCAAATTTTCGAATATTTCCTCTGCTGTTAATGATGAGATACCTTCTGGAATCTCGTAACCTATCAGAACTGTATAATCACCTTTATCATATTTTTTGAAGATTTGACTGAAATAATCCTGATTATTAAAAAGTTTTAAGAGAGAGAGTATCTGCTTTTTGGACTCAAATTCAGGCTGACTGAGGAACTGTATGCTACCTTCGAAACGGATGTTATAAATATTTATTTTAGCAAAAACATTTTTTATTTCCTTGATAATATGAGGAAGAAGATCATGAGTATGAGGAGAATAGGAGTTCAGCTCTTTTCTGACATATTCCTGGATATTGTAAAGTGGCAAACCAGCAAATCGGTTATTAAGATACCGCTGACTCGCGGCGAGTTGAGCATCAGATAAACCGACTGTATCTGTCAATACAAATGTTTTTTCCAATCCTATATCGAGGGTAATGATGAGGAGAATTTTATCCTTGCCAATTTTGAAGAGATCAAACTGCTTGAGTATGCCGGAAGAAGATTCAGGTTCAGCAATAATGCTAAGTTGTCCAGAAACATTTGCCAAAAATTTGAGCAGGCTCGAAAGCATACTATCTATATCGTGATAACTTTCAGCCAAAAGCGATTGTAACATCTGAATCTTCTGCTCTGGGAGATTATCCTCAAAATTAAGAATCTCGGTAATATAGAATTTATATCCCTTTTCTGTTGGAATTCTTCCAGCAGAGGTGTGGGGTTGCATTAGATAACCCTCTTGAGTGAGGAGTGCCATCTCATTACGGATTGTAGCAGGGCTTAAGGAAAAATCATAATTCTCAGCAATGGCGTTTGAACCAACTGGTTTTGCCGTCTTAAGGTATTCAAGGATAATCCCCTTAAGCATCTCTCGCTGCCTCTGCGTGAGACGGCTTGAACTATTTTTCCCTTGATTAGACATGATTTTTTCTTGCATTTTGCTCCTCTTCTCAAGCGTTGGCACTCATAAACCTTGAGTGCTAATCTGTTTATAAATTTATGACAATATCGTTGTATGTCAAAAAGAATTTCCTATTCAGCAAGCAAAATCATTGACAGGATAAAAACTCCTGCGACAAAGATGCTCCAAGGCAAAGGCAACAAAACTTTAAACCAAGGAGTATCTACATATGAAACCAATTGTAAGAATTATTGCCGGAAGCAAGTCTGATATGGACTATGTGAAGATATGTGAAGATATTTTAGATGATTTTGAGGTATCGTTTGATACACACATTTCATCTTCTCATCGCAATCCGGAGAAGACAAGGCATCTTGCTCAATCTGCTGAGCAAGATGGTGTAAAGATTATTATAGCCCTTGCAGGCATGGCGGCTGCCTTGCCTGGATATCTTGCTTCCTGGACTACTCTGCCTGTAATTGGTGTGCCTCTCCCCGGCTCTGCCCTTAATGGTGTTGATTCCCTTTATTCAATTGTTCAGATGCCAGGTGGTATTCCTGTAGCAGGGGTGGGCATTGGAAAATCAGGGGCAAAGAATGCTGCATATCTTGCAATCGCGATTTTAGGTTTGCACGACCAAGGGCTTAAAGATAAGTTGAAAAGATATCGTGCTTCCTGGAATGAAGGATAACCGAGGTTAAAACTTTTGCTAGTAAGCAAAATAACTGTATCTCGGATCAAATTGATTGACATTTTTCTATCTCAGATTATCCATGATAGATATGACTATAACAAAAGAGACTTGAGTCTTGAATGTATAAAATGTATAAAAGGATAGCTAGTGATTTTGCAGCAGAAATTATTGAAATATTGAAATAATGTAAGTCTGATGAAGTATATTATACTTAATATCCTTTAAGAAAGGAATTCACATTATGGCTAAAAAAGACTTTGTAACTGTTCAAGATTTCACAAAAGAGGAACTAAGTAGTATTATAGAGCTTTCGATGAAGCTCAAAAAAGCAAAGGATCTGGGCTTTGTTCCTAAGCTTCTCCCCAGTGCCTTATTGGGAATGATTTTTGAAGAGCCGTCTACTCGTACTCGTGTGTCTTTTGAGAGTGCAATGGCTGAACTCGGGGGACATGCATTATATCTTAAGCCTGGAGAGATACACTTAGGAGCTAGAGAATCGCTCTATGATACTGCCAAGGTACTTTCTAGAATGGTAGATGTACTTATGTGTCGCGCTCTTAAACACAAGACCGTTACAGATCTTGCTAAGTATGCTGATATACCAGTAATTAATGGTCTCACTGATTTTAATCATCCAACACAAGTAATTGCTGATATCATTACTATAATAGAGCACTTGCCTGAAGGCAAACGATTAGAGGATGTTCATGTAACTTTTATAGGAGATCGTACAAATGTTTGTAATTCACTAATGCGCATGCTTACACGTATGGGTATGCATTTTACTCATGTCGCTCCAAAAGATTATCAGTCACCTAAAGAGTGGATTGATGTTGCACAATCTAATATATCTATTTATGGTGGCAGTGTTCATGTAACAGAGGATGTAGAGGCTGGGGTTTCAGATGCAGATTTCGTGTATACAGATCTCTGGTGGTGGGTTGACCAGGAAGATGAAGCAGAAGAGCGGAAAGCGGCTTTTATGCCCACTTATCAGGTTACTCCTCGGCTAATGGCACTCGCTCCTAAGCATGCGAAATTTATGCATTGTTTACCTGCTTCAAGAGGTGTAGAAGTAGTTGATGAAGTGATTGATTCTCCTCAATCCATCGTGTTTGACCAAGCTGAAAATAGAGTTACTGCACAACGAGGATTGTTAGTTTACTTTACATATCCCCGTCTTAAAAGACCTTCTAATGAGTTAAAGACCAGTGTAAGTAAAGAGATTGAATCTTTCTTAAGATCTCAAAATATTGATTGAATCCTACTCCAATAAAAAAAGAAAATAAGGAGAAAAAATGTCTGAAAATTCATCTAACAACACAGGGTTTCGTAAGGTATTGAAAGGATTTGACCTTACCTTATTTACTGTTTGTGC
>JBNGDW010000029.1:5295-17644 GCA_049975325.1 Cloacimonadia bacterium
GTGCAATTCTGGTTGTTGAGACTCTCGCACCTTCGGCTGCTATTGGTCCCTCTTCTATTTCTTGGTGGATTATTACATTAGTTTTGTTTTTTCTTCCCTATGGGCTTATAACGGCTGAGCTCGCCACAACATATCCTGAACAGGGTGGTCTATATGTTTGGGTGAAGCGGGCTTTTGGTGGTCAATGGGGAGCCCGTACCACCTGGCTCTATTGGATAAATGTGGCTTTATGGATGCCTTCAGTCTATATTTTCTTTGCTGGTATGTTTGCCTCGCTTTTTGCCCCTGAGATGAGTCTTGTTATGCAAATAATATTAGCTTTGATCATGACTTGGGTTACTATAGCAGTTGGTATAATCAGAACAGAAATTGGCAAATGGGTGCCTAATATTGGTGCCTTTATAAAAGCTGGACTCATGGTTTTTATAGGAGTTGCTGCCTTTATTTATGCAAGTAAACATGGTGTGGCTAACGATCTCTCCTTTCGGAACATACTCCCTAAATGGGATGCTGGACTCTTTTTCCTACCAGTTATTGTTTACAATTTTTTAGGATTTGAACTTATGTCTGGCGCAGGCGAAGAGATGAAAAATCCCAGCAAGGATGTACCTCGGGCAATTCTAATAGCAGGTATCCTTATAGCTTTTTTCTACATATTAGGCACGGTCGGGATGTTGATGGCTCTTCCTTTAGAACAGCTTGGGTTAGTTAGTGGTATTATTGATACATTGATTATTCTTCTTGGAGATAGTGTGGCAGGAGGAATATTAGTGTATGTTTTAGGTATAGGAGCATTGTATACATTCTTTGCTAATATGGTAACATGGACAATGGGGGCAAATCGTACGGCAGCAGAAGCCGCCAGAGCGGGAGAGTTACCTGCGATTTTCGGTAAGCTCCATTCGAAAAATAAAACACCTGTAGGTGCTTTTTATATAACGGGCATAGTTTCTTCTGCTGTTCTGATCGCTTACGGATTTATGGCAAATACAAGTGAAGAATTATTCTGGACTTTGTTTGCCTTTAGTTCCATGGTTTTTTTATTACCTTATCTTGTAATGTTTCCAGCTTTTCTTAGGCTCAGAAAACTTGATCCAGATATAGAACGCCCATACCAATTTCCTTTTGGTAAATCCCTTAGGTGGGTTATTTCTATAATCTGCGAGATATTCATACTGCAAGCCATTATTTTCTTTGTCTGGGTGCCTGGTCAACCCTTTGATTGGGCTTTTGCTGTTCCAGTGATTATCGGTGTTGTTCTTACTATCGCTATTGGTGAGTGGCTGTTAAAGATAGCAAAAAAAAGCAAAGCTTAAGAAAAAATATATTAGGAGGCTCAAAATGGCAAAAACTTTAAATAGTACTCCCCAAAATGATGGATTTCGTATGCCCGGGGAATTCGAACCGCATGATGGTTGCTGGATGCTTTGGCCAGAACGAACCGATAATTGGCGATTAGGAGCAAAACCAGCTCAGAGAGTATTTGCAAAAATAGCAGAATTCATAGGAACTTTTGAATCTGTTACTGTAGGGGTAAATGCCTCCCAATACAAAAATGCAAGGGCGATGCTTTCATCTAAAGTTAGGGTAGTTGAAATTTCAAATGATGACGCATGGATGCGAGATTGCGGCCCCACTTTTGTTATCAATGATAGTGGTGAAGTCAGGGGGGTTGACTGGGAATTCAATGCCTGGGGCGGTTTGGTAGATGGCTTGTATTTCCCGTGGGATAAAGATGATCAGGTTGCTCAGAAGGTTTTGGAAATCGAAAGATGTTCTAGATACCGAACTGACCGATTCGTACTAGAAGGTGGTTCTATTCATACGGATGGGGAGGGGACGCTTATTACCACTGAGGAATGCTTGCTTTCTCCGGGGCGTAATCCCCATCTTACAAAGGAACAGATTGAAGAAAAACTTAGACAGTACTTAAATGTGGAGAAGATTATTTGGCTTGAAAAAGGTATCTATAATGATGAAACAAATGGGCATGTAGATAATATATGTTGTTTTGCTCGTCCAGGAGAAGTAATACTAGCATGGACAGACGATAGAAATGACCCACAGTATGATATATCATTGAATGCTTATGAAATTCTGGAGGCAACAACAGATGCAAGAGATAGGAAATTAAAAATAAATAAATTGCCGCTACCTAATCCTGTGTATATCACTCGAGAAGAAAGCGAAGGAGTTGACAGAGTAGAAGGAACACTTCCTCGGAAAGAAGGAGATAGACTTGCTGCTTCTTATGTTAACTTCTATATTGCAAACGGAGGGCTTATAGTACCGGTTTTTAATGATCCACATGATGACGAAGCAATTAGGCTGCTAAGCTCAATCTTTCCCAATTACACTATCAAGCCAGTTTTTGCACGGGAAATTCTTCTCGGGGGTGGTAATATTCACTGTATTACACAACAGCAGCCAAAAGCTAAAAGGAATATATAAAAAAGCTTGAGAAATACTACTGATCTTTTATGTAGATATAAATGAATTGGTATATATTTGGTCTTATTATTTACATCTGTTTTCTGTTGGTAGTAAGTTATTATGCTTCGAAAAAAATAAAGGGTAGCGATGACTTTATAGTTGCTAGTCGCTCTTTGCCTTCATGGCTACTTGTTGGCGTCTTTGCTGGACTTTGGCTTGGCGGCGGAACATTGATAGGAGCATCGGGCGCTGCATTTGATTTTGGATTTTGGAGCACTGAGGAACAATGGGGAGTTATTCCAGATCCTTATGGAGCCGGCCTATGTCTAATACTTGGGGGGCTTTTCTATTTTACTACAATTCGTAAGTTGGGTGGAGTTACCTTAGCTGACTATTTTACTACTAGATTTGGGCGTAAGGCAGGATTAATATCAACGATTGTTATGATATTTGCATGGCTATTCTGGGTATCATCGGAACTAGTAGTTATTGGAAAAGTTTTATTTTCTGTTTTAGGATTGCCATACGCAGTGTCTGTTTGGATCGGCCTGATAATTGTTATTATTTATACAATAGCTGGTGGCCTTTGGTCGATTGCATTCACCGATCTGATACAGGTGGGGCTTATCCTTATTGGAATTATATTAATGCTTCCTATTGGACTATCTTTGGTAGGCGGCTGGAAGACAGTTTTGGCAACTCTTCCAAAAGAAATGTTTCAATTCTTCCCGGTTGCACCGGCAAACATATCCCCTTTGCGCAGATGGATTCCGTGGATTGCCGGATGGATGATTATAGGTTTAGGCTCCCTCGCTACTCCAGATATTGTTCAGACTGCACATTCGGGGAAAGGCCACCGAGATGTACGTATTGCGAGTATTGGAGCAGGATTTATATACTGGATATTTGGCACTATGGTGGTCGTACTGGGAATGATCGGTGCGGCTTTAGTATCTCGCGGTATAATCACACCAGACTCACTTCAGGGAGATAGCGAACTTATACTCCTAGTATTGGCGCAGCAGTTTTTCCCCATCCCCATAGCTGTTATTTTCATTGTAGCTATTTTTGGTGCTGTTATGTCTTCTATTGATGGTGCTCTACTAGCGCTATCTACACTTTTTACTAAAAATATTCTACAAGATTATGTAAATTCCGACATTAGCGAGAAACGGCTACTTTTATATGGGAGGGTAGCTGTTGTGGCGTTTGCAATAATTACCGCTTTAATTGGAGTAAATTTTTCCCATGTCTTTCTCCTTATGAACTTTGGCTTCGATTGTCTATTAGCCGGTCTGTTTGTGCCGCTTACGCTTGGAATTTATTGGAAAGGTGCTACCAGGTCTGGCTTTTACGCTGGAATAACTACAGGAATATTTTTAAGAGTAATTCTTAGTGGCATTATAGAAGGATGGGGATTGGAGACTGTCATGTATCCAGAAAATTGGTATATTTATACCATTATTGCTCCACTTGCTAATCTAGTTGCTATGGTGACAGTGTCGATAGCTAGCAGGTGGAAAGAAAAACCTATTAAATAAATGGATAATGATTTAATGAGCAAATCTTTTAGTATTTTTCAATAAAATCAATATTGGAGTTTATATGGAAAAACTTGCTGTTGTCGCCATCGGTGGTAATTCCTTGATTAAGGATAATGAGCATCAATCAGTAGAGGATCAGAAAAAAGCAGTGGAAGAGACATGTGTACATCTTGTTGATCTGGTAGAACAAGGGTATAACCTTGTCATTACTCATGGAAATGGTCCGCAGGTTGGCTTTCTTCTACTGAGATCTGAGATTGCAAAGAAATATTTGCCAATTGAGCCACTAGATAGTTGCGTCGCAAATACACAAGGTTCTCTGGGGTATTATATAGAGCAAGGACTTTACAATGAATTTTACAGAAGGGGAATAAAGGGAACCGCTAGTACAGTCATCACCCAGGTGGAAGTCTCTCAGGATGATCCGGCATTTCAGAACCCAACTAAGCCCATAGGTCCATTTTATAGGAAAAAAGAGACAGAAAATTTGCGGGCTCAAGGTTGGGATATAATTGAGGATGCAGGACGTGGATGGCGTAGAGTTGTGCCTTCGCCTGTGCCCCGAAAAATTATTGAATTAGATGCGATTCGCACTCTTATTGAGCAGGGTTTTGTCGTTATCGGAGTTGGCGGAGGAGGAATTCCGGTAATAAGAGATGGAAATGGTTGTTTGAAAGGTGTCGCAGCAGTTATTGATAAAGACCTTGCTTCAAGCCTGCTTGCCCAGAATTTGAACGCCGAACTGCTTATTATTTCTACAACTGTAGAAAAAGTGGCTCTTTACTTTGGTAAACCAGAACAGAGGGATATTGATAGGATGACCGTTTGTGAGGCTGAAAGATATCTGGAAAAGGGACATTTTGCAGAAGGAAGCATGGCTCCAAAAATTAGAGCAAGTATTTCGTTTATTAAAAATGGGGGAAAAGAGGCAGTTATTACTACTCCATTTAAACTGAAAGATGCACTAAAGGGCAGCACAGGTACCCATATTGTAGCGTAAGATAGAAGAATTATTCCTCATTCATTGGACAATTATCAATACTTCTTACTTCCTCATTTCTCCTACATAAGTTAGCATTTTTCTCTTCTATTTCCTTTAAACGGTTTTTTCTTTTTGAAATCTGGCACAAAATCGATCTTGTCCTCTTCTGTTTTAAAATTAAAGGGGAATTGGACATACATATTTGTGAAGCCAAGGCTTTGGGCATGCTCATATACTTGCCTGAATTCCTCATTGGTTATGCGTCTATTAAGAAATTCAATTTTAGAATAGCGCGCTGGAGTATATTGTGACATAAGGCTTATAGGGATATTCCTGCCAAATTCTATAAAAAGAATGGTTAGAACCTTTTTTGAATTTTCTATATTATCAGGTAGGATCAAATGTCGCACTAAGACACCTTTTTTGGCCGGGTGGGGATAACCCATCTCAGTATCTAAAAATCCCTTTTGCTTGACCATTTCACAAATTGCATTTAGTGTAACATCCGGATAGTCATCACAATGGGAGAGTTTCAGGCTGAGTTTACTATCTGCATATTTGAAGTCAGGCATATAGATGTCGGCGTATGGTTCAATAGAGCGCAAAGAGGAGATTTTTTGGTAGCCAGAGGTATTATACAGAATAGGAATCTTGATCCCTTTTTTTCGTACACCTTTTACTATTTCAATAGTATGTGGAAAGAAATGGTCAGGTGTGACAAAATTTACATTATGGATGTGGCTGTGTATATGCATAAAGCTGATTGCTCTCACCACTTTGTCTATTTCCCATTTTTCTCCTATCCCATCGATAGAAATCTGGTAGTTCTGACAATAGGTACACCTGAGGGAACATCCTGTAAAGAACACGGTGCCAGAGCCATTCGTTCCAGAAATCGGAGGTTCTTCACCATAATGCGGACCTATACTTGCGATTCGTAGTGTTGCCGTCTCTCCACATATTCCATTATGATTCTTTGTACGGTCAACTCCACAATTTCGTGGACATAGGTGACAATTTTTATACGAGTTAAGATCCATCCTTCACAATCAGTAGGTATATTGTTGAATAGATAAGTTATGGAATTTTTCCACTTTATTTAGGTGGTCCTAAGTTAGTTAGTATATTATTTTGTAGAAC
The DNA here is from genome assembly GCA_049975325.1 of Cloacimonadia bacterium. Taxonomy (GTDB): domain Bacteria; phylum Cloacimonadota; class Cloacimonadia; order JGIOTU-2; family JBNGDW01; genus JBNGDW01. The sequence goes on from JBNGDW010000029.1 coordinate 11,395, forward strand.
TTTATTGGCAATGGAGTATGGATCTTCTTGATTTTGATATATTGAATCAACTATTTTTAGTAGTTGCTGATCAGCTGCGAGTCTGTTCTTTGTATGAGCCAGCAATTTTTCTTGGATAATACCAATAATTTCGTGTTCGATTCTAAGTTTTCGTTTTTGTATGAGCTTTCCACTCTGGCTAAGAAAATTCTGGTGATTTCTGATAGCCTGATAAAGTTCATCTATTCCCACTTTCTGATTGGCGATTGTTTGCACTATTGGTGGTACATAGTGATTGTTACTTTCTGCCAGTGTTTGAAAGAATTTTAGTTCTGCAAGAATTTTATCTATGCCTGGCATATCTGCTTTATTCAAGGCAAAGATATCAGCAATCTCTATAATTCCGGCTTTCATTATTTGGATGTCATCCCCTGAACCAGGGGTGAGCACGAGAACTACAGTATCTGCATGCTCTACCACCTCGATTTCAGATTGGCCAACTCCAACCGTTTCTAGTATAATGTATCGACATCCTAAGGCAGAGAGAATTGTGATAACATTGTTGATGTTGGGTGCCAGCCCTCCAAAATGGTTTCGGGTACCCATGCTTCGAATAAAGACCTTATTATCTGTGGCGTGCTTTTGCAGTCTAACCCTATCTCCTAATAATGCTCCACCTGTAAAAGGGCTTGTCGGATCTACAGCAATAACTCCAATTCGTTTGTCCTCCTCCCGAAATTTTTTGATAACTTTATCGGTTAGAGTACTTTTTCCCACTCCGGGAGCGCCAGTGATACCAAGCAAATAACTATTTTTTCTGTAAGGATAGAGTCTTTTTACAATTTCTTCAGTGTGTTCGTCGTTTTCTACCATGGTAATGAGCCTTGCAGCTGCATACGAATCACCATTTAGTATGCTATCAATCAGTCTGTCGAGGTTTTTCATTCCCTATACCTTCAATAAGAAAAGTTGCGGAGGTATGATATTATTTTTTTTACCTCTGGGGCAAAATCTTTTGGGCAAACGATTCGTATTATTGATTTTTGTTTATCAATAGTTGAGTAATTGCAGTAACCTTCAAAAGATTCTAATATATAGCATAAAATCTGCAAATCCCGGGAGGAGGATTGAATAATCAATTCAACTGCGGAGTCCTTGAGGATGTTCTCTTCTAACTCAACGATCTGCATTTTGGGCGATATGAAATCAGATTTAAGCAAGGAGATTTATATTACTTCTTGTTTTTGTCTTTTGTCTCTTCAAGTGTAAGATTGAGAACCTCATTCATAGTTTCTACAGGGATGATGTTTAATCCTTTTTTAAGTTCTTTAGGAATTTCTTTTAGCTGATTAGCATTTCTTTTTGGGATGATAACATTTTCTATTTGGGCACGATGTGCAGCGACCAGTTTTTCAGCAAGACCTCCGATAGGAAGCACGTTACCGGTTAAGGTAAGTTCCCCTGTCATAGCATAGTCGCTTTTAACTTTTCTGCCAGAGAGTGCTGAGATAATGGCGGTTGCAATTGTGATTCCTGCTGATGGTCCATCTTTGGGAATCGCTCCTTCTGGGACATGGACATGGATATCCTTCTTCTGATAAAAGTTCTCTTCAATTCCATAATCTTGGTAGTGTGCACGGGCAAAGGTCAGAGCTGCATTTGCGGACTCTTTCATAACATCTCCAAGCTTGCCGGTGAGAATCAGGTTGCCTTTACCTATTAAGGCAGCAACTTCTATCTGTAACGGCACGCCTCCTGCCGGAGTCCATGCGAGTCCATTTGCAATGCCAGCTTGGTCTATTTTTTTGACTTCTGCGAAGCTATATTTGGGTACACCTAGATATGTTGATATATTTTTTTGCGTAATTTTGTAATGTTTTTTTGATTTATCTGCTAGATAATGGCGTGCGATTTTTCGAAGTATAGAAGCAATTTCTCGCTCTAACTGCCGCACTCCAGCCTCTTGTGTGTAATGTCTGACTATTTCCTGAAAAGCAGTGTCAATAAATTCTATAGTGATATGCAGCCGTGTCAGACCATGATTTGCCAGTTGCTTTGGTAAGAGATATTTTTTGGCTATCATAACCTTTTCGAATTCTGTGTATCCAGGAAGCGAGATTACTTCCATTCGGTCGCGAAGCGCAGGAGGAATGGCATAAAGATCATTTGCAGTGGTTATAAATAGAACTTGAGATAAATCGTATCCGATTTCGAGATAATGGTCATGGAATTCAAAATTTTGTTCAGGATCAAGCACTTCTAAAAGAGCAGCTGAAGGGTCTCCTCGAAAATCCATACTCATTTTATCTACTTCGTCAAGCATAATAACTGGATTTTTACTACCCAGACGCCTCATAGCCTGAATTATAACGCCTGGCATTGCTCCAATATAGGTCTTTCGGTGTCCTCTGATTTCTGCTTCATCTCTCACTCCACCGAGGGACAAGCGTGTAAATTCCCTTTTTAGAGCCCGGGCGATAGACTGTCCTAGGGATGTTTTCCCAACTCCAGGAGGGCCGACAAAACATAAGATCTGTCCCTTCATTTTATCTACTATCTCAAGCACAGAAAGATATTCCAGGATGCGCTCTTTGACCTGCTTCAGTCCGTAGTGATCCTGCTCAAGAATGTTCTCAGCTTTTTTTATAGATACTTTTCTACCTTTTGGTGGATTCTCCCAGGGCACTTCAACAATCCAATTGAGATAGTTTAAAGAGACAGTATATTCTGGAGACATCCTATTAGTCTGTTTCAGTTTGTTTAATTCATATTCAGCTTTTTTGCGAGCTTCTTCTGTTAGAGGGAGTTTTTTCAATTTTTTTTCTATCTCTTTTATCTCAGGATTTTCTTTCTCCTTTATACCAAGTTCTTTCTGGATTGCTTGAAGTTCCTGACTTAGGAGATATTCTTTTTGTGATTTTGATAATTGGGATTGAACATCAGTGGCAATTTTTTTTCGTAAACGCAATATACCAATTTCCTTGGCAAGCTCTTTGTTTAAATAGGGCAGTCTTTGTTGGAGGGGGTATTCTAAAATTTTTTGCTTTACCACAAGGTCGAGTTCTGTGTGAGCAGCAATAAAGTCTATTTTAGGCTCGTCATTTTGTATATTGTTAAAATTTATCAACATATCCTCAGGAATATTTTTATTTAAAGAGATATATTCCTTTATCAGATCCTCTAAATTTCGCATCAGTGCTCTATTTCCTGAAGTATCAGGCAGAGTTTCCGGCTCAATTAGATTGTATCTGGCTTTTAGCATTCCTTCTTCTTCAAATATATCTACTACTTTTACGCGTTGGATACCTTCTACAAGAAGTCTAATTGAGGTATCAGGCATTTTGAGTAGCTGTAAGATACGGCATATTGTGCCTACCTGGTAGAGATCAGAAGGTTTTGGGTTTTGAGTATCAGATGACTTTTGTGCGATACTTATAAACAATTTATCAGTCTCAAATGCCCTTTCCGTAGCTTTTACTGATCTTGATCTCCCAACTGAGAGTGGTATAACCTCATATGGGAAGATTACCACATTCCTTATAGGAATAAGTGGCATAATATCGGCTAAATTAATCTCTTTTTCTCCAAATTTTATTTTCATAGTTTCCTCTATTTAGAATGTATTGATTTTACTTACAATATTACGAAAAATATCTATTTGTCAAATTATAATAAACCCACTTTTAAATACAACGAGAATTCTGGGGTTACAGACAACCTTTTTACTCAGCCTTACATTTTTGCTATTTGGGTCTTTTAGGAGCATAAAGAAACCTTCCTTTTGGTAGGGTAAATTTAGAAAAATTAGTAAAGGGTACCTTCCTTACAAACAGGAATTATAATATAAGAGAGTGAACTCAGCCTATAAGTTTTTGTCTGACTAAATTCTTGACTGTAATTTGAGATTTTATTAGATTTGATTTAGATTATCGGGGTGTAGCGCAGTTCGGTCAGCGCGCTGCGTTCGGGACGCAGAGGTCGGAGGTTCAAATCCTCTCACCCCGACCATTTCCATATTTTTGCCATTTAGTTTACCATGCGATAAAGCTGTGAATAAATACAAGAAAGAGAAAGAGTACTCTGGATTATTTGGTAAGGGGAATAGAAAGAGAGGATATTACCAGTCTTTCAGATGTTCCTGCTCAATTTAAGGAGAGGAGAAAAATGAACTCGCTCCTTTATTCATCAAAAAACCCATATCCTCTCTTCTAATATTGAACCAATTTAATCAGCGATTAAACTTTTTCGATTGGTTGTTAAATCTTAGCAAGATTGAATAGTTATTTCCCTTTTTTCTTATGGCGATTTTTACGAAGTCTCTTTTTTCTTTGGTGTTTGTTCATCTTTGCTTTTTTTCTCTTTTTTCCACAAGGCATTGGCACTCCATCAGTTTTCTTTTGATACTTGATCAATAAATAATTTTGAGAACTTGAAGGTCGGCATAACTCTTTCAGGCAAATGAATCTTTTCCTTGGTATTAGGATTTAGAGCAACTCTCGGCTTTCTTACCTTATTCTTAAATGTACCAAATCTTCGCAACTCAATATGTTCTCCATTTTTCATGTTATCTTTAATAGTATCTAAAAGGGAATCAACAATTAGCTTTGTATCGCTATATATGATTCCTGTCTTATGAGAAATCTCTCTCACTAAATCAGCCTTTGTCATAAGATCCTCCTACTGCCCAAACTATTTTATGGGCAAATATACTATATTTTGGGTTAACTAACTTTCGCACGATATAACCAGTTATGTCAAGGTTTATTAGAACAATATCATTGTTTTCTGATCTCCAATCAGAAAATGCATAAATAAAGCACCTGCTAAAAATAACCAGAATATCCTTTAACTACATTGATTGGAAAGATATATTTTAGTAAATTACCTATTTTGATACTTTACTAAATCTCAGTAGTATAAATTGACAAAACTTTCTCTTGTCTCTACAAGTTGAAAAGATATACATGAGAGATTATTCGTCAACTAAATTTTATAGGAATAAAGAATTATGATACGCAAAATAGCTGAAAATTTTCTTTATCATATATGGGATGAACAGCATCTAAAAGAAAAACTGCAAACAGATGATGGTCGCAGGCTGAAGATTCTGTATCAGGGGAGGTGGAATACTGAGGCCGGACCAGATTTTGAGAATGCGATTGTTTTACTTGAAGACGAAAAGCTACATGGCAGTATTGAAATCCACAAAACCACCTATGACTGGCATGCCCATGGACACGATGAGGACCCGCTATATAATAAAGTAATTCTCCATGTTGTATTTCAAAATAGCTCAAATAGCAAATATACAATAACCGAATCCGGGGAAAAAATACCAGTGCTTTCGCTCATGAATAATCTTGATAAAAGTATTGAAAAGTTGTGGCAAAAATACGGTGAAAAGCCATTTGATACATCACAGAAAGCTACAATTACCTGTTTACTTGAGAATTCTTCTCTCACGCAATCGGAAATGGAAGACATTCTGCTTAATCTCGGCAAGAAAAGATTTAGGCGTAAATGTAAGCGTTTTTCTGCTGCTCTTTACAGTTCCGACTTCAGCCAGATCCTATATGAGGGCATTTTAGAGGCTCTGGGATACGCCAAAAATAAATCTGCATTTCTCCAAATGGCAAAAAATTTACCTTATCAAAAACTGCAAAGTCTTGCAACATTTTGTGATGATCCTGATGACCTCTTTGCTATTTTTATTATTGCTAGTGGACTTGATTTCCAAAGATTCAAATTTGATTTTTTTACCAAAGATTTATATGAGCGTATTGATAAAATTACGCCTGTAATAAAACCATATTTAGAAGATAAGGCTGTAGAGCAAAGTGCATGGATTTTTTTCCGTATCAGGCCCCTTAATCATCCTGTAACCCGAATGTGGCAGATTTCTCCTTTTTTGTTCTCTACTTTTGAGACCAGTCTGATCAACAAGGTGCTTAACATTTTCAGTGTTCCAGAAGGGACTTTGCTTACTCCAGCCGAGGTGCAAAAATCTTTCTATTCACTTATTACTCAGGAGACAGAAGAAAAAAATCGTGCTATCGGGCATTCTCGTGCGGATGATATCTTAGCAAATATTGTTTTCCCTGTATGCTATGTCTATGCGAAAACCCTTGGTTATGATTCGCTTACACATACTATTGAGCATATCTATCTATCTTCCCCCAAGCTTGCTGAGAATTATATTACTAGATTTGTGCAAGCGCGCCTCAAGAACAAACTAAGGCAGAAAAAGATAAATTTACCTATACAACAAGGG
>JBNGDW010000030.1:0-16777 GCA_049975325.1 Cloacimonadia bacterium
ATATAAAGATAGGGTAAGTTCCGTTAAAACAAAATGTTAAAAGATTTGATCTACAAAGAAGAATTTTATGAAATAAAACAGGCTTGCATTGAAGTACGAAAAATTCTTGGAAATGGATTTTTGGAAAAGGTTTACGAAAATGCATTGAAGAAAGAACTTGAGAGGCAAGGGTTCAAAATAGAGCAACAAAAGGAAATTTTAGTTTATTATAAAGATTTTGTTGTTGGCCAATACTTTGCAGATTTAATTGTGAATGAAAAGATAATTATAGAATTAAAATGTGCCACAGAAATTACTTCACTTCATAAAGCGCAACTACTAAATTATCTGAAAGCAGCTGGTTACAAATTAGGAATAATAATAAATTTTCCAAATGATAAAAAAGGCTTTGAAATAGAAAGAGTACCAAATTTTAATCAATAATATAGGAAAATTGACAACAAAAATTAACCAGCAGATTATTAGTATCCGCCGGCTGGCGGATTCTTTTGTTTCTAAAAATTGTAGATTACAACAAAAACATTCGTCAGATTTTGTTGTTTTTGTTGTTTGAAAAGAATTTATGAAAAATGTCTGTTCGTTTTGTTAGTTGCAAAAATCAATATCAACTATTTGTTAGTTTTTGTTAGTTGCTAAAAATCACTTGGAGGGAAAATGCTAAAAGCAGGTGTTATCGGTTATGGATATTGGGGACCGAATATTGTAAGGAATTTAAACGCTAATCCCAATATCGCTGTAAAAAAAGTATGTGATCTTTCTGATGACCGCTTGAAATTGGTCCATAGTTCATATCCTGATATAGAGACCACCCCAGTATCTGATGATGTATTGCTTGATACTCATCTGGATTTGGTTGCTATAGTAACTCCGGTTTTTACACATTATGAATTGGCGAAAAAGGCATTACTGAACGGTAAACATATTTTTGTGGAAAAGCCTTTTACTTCAACTTCTGCTCAGGCTGAAGAGTTAATAGAGATTGCTGAAAAGAAAAATTTGAAAATTATTGTTGATCACACATTTTTGTTCACAGGCGCGGTGCGAAAAATGAAAGAATTAGTTGAAAACGGCATTCTGGGAAACCTGTACTATTATGATTCGGTGAGAGTGAATCTCGGTCTATTTCAGCATGATATAAATGTTATTTGGGATTTGGGTCCACATGATATTTCCATAATGGAGTATCTGATAGATAATTTAAAACCTCTTTCAGTAAATGCAGTAGGTGCTGAGCACTTCAACAGAGGGCTCGAAGATGTTGCATATTTAACGGTAAGGTATGAAAATAACTTCATTGCTCACTTTCATCTTAACTGGCTCTCTCCTGTAAAAGTTCGCTATACTTTAGTAGCTGGTGACAAAAAGATGTTGGTTTGGAATGATATGCTGACTGACGAGAAAATAAAAGTTTATGATAAGGGTGTAAAAGTAGAAACTGCCGAGGGAGTATATAATTTGTTAGTTCAATACCGTTCTGGTGATATGTATTCTCCTACGATTTCAAATGTGGAAGCGCTAAAACTTGAGACTGAATATCTTGTAGATTATATTATGAACAATAAAAAAATTGATAATGATGGAATTGCAGGTTTAAATGTCGTAAGGATTTTAGAGGCAGCAGATGTTTCACTGAAAAACGGTGGAAGAGAAGTAAAAATTTAGGAGAAAGATGAAGTTTTGTAATATTTCTGAAGATGTAAAACTTGGTAAAGATGTCAAAATATTTTCGTTTGTTAATCTTTATGGTTGTGAGATAGGGGATAATACCAAAATAGGAACATTTGTAGAAATTCAGAAAGGTGCAAAAATAGGGAAGAATTGTAAGATATCTTCCCACACTTTTATATGCGAAGGGGTTACAATAGAAGATAGGGTTTTTATTGGCCATGGTGTTGCTTTTATTAATGATAAGTATCCACGAGCCTCTAATCCTGATGGGTCTCTCCAGACGGAAGAGGATTGGGTTTGCGTACCTACTTTAGTAAAAGAGGGCGCCTCGATTGGTTCTGGTTCTACGATACTCTGTGGAGTTACTGTAGGCAAAAATGCGATAGTTGGTGCAGGTGCCGTTGTTACAAAAGATATTCCTGAAAATACAGTTGTTGCCGGTGTTCCTGCTAGAATACTTAGAAAGGTTGACACGAATAAGCACGAATGAGGTCTAATTGCACAAATTTGATTATTTTGGATATGGGAATATGATTATCTACAAAAAAGAAAGTTACAAGATTATGGGAGCATGTTTTGCTGTGCATTCCGAACTAGGGTGTGGATTCTTGGAAAATGTTTACCCTGTGTAATAACATTTATGTTACAAGGACTGTCTGAATTATAAAAGTTCCGTGAATAGTGAAAAATAAATATAAAAAATATTATCAATTTGTTGTAAACAAAGAAACTAGTATTACACAGGGTTAATCATGAAGCATTAGCTAAAGAGTTGACGATAAGGGAAATTCCATTCAAAAAAAGAAGCTAAACTCGACATAATTTATAGAAATGAGTATTTATCTAAGAAATATTATGCAGATTTTATTTGTTATGATAAAATAATTTTAGAGCTTAAAGCATGCGAAAATATTTCTGATAATTATATTGCTCAGGTCGCAAATTATTTATCTGCTACAAATTTTAAACTCGGTATAATAATAAACTTTGGTTCTAAAAGTTTAACTTATAAAAGGATTGTGAAGTAATTACATGGAGTGATTATTTGTAAAATTTGAGATAATTCGTGTTAATTTGTGGGAGAGATTATGAAGGTAAATTTCTTAGACTTAAAAGCCCAGTATTTATCTATTAAAGATGAAATCGATGAGGCCATTCAAAATGTTTTGCTTGATTCTGCTTTTACAGCAGGACCTTATGTAAAATCATTTGAAGAAAATTTTGCCAAAAGACATAATGCTAAATACTGTGTGGGGGTTAATTCTGGCACAGCCGCACTTCATACTGCTTTAATGGCTTTGGGCATAAAAACAGGAGATGAGGTAATTGTCCCTACAAATACCTTTTTTGCTACACCGGAAGCTGTAAGCCTTACAGGAGCAAGACCTATTTTTGTAGATTGTGAGCCAACTTACTACAATATTGATGTTAATCAAATAGAAAAATCAATTACAGATAAAACAAAAGCAATTATTGCAGTTAATTTGTATGGGCAACCCGCTCAACTTGATAAAGTGAAGAAAATTGCCGATAAGAATGATTTACTTTTCGTTGAGGACTGTGCTCAATCTCATATTTCTGAACTGAATGGGAAATCAGTGGGTTCCTTTGGTATTTGTGGCTGTTTTAGCTTTTATTGTGGGAAAAATCTTGGTGCTTATGGGGAAGGTGGCGCAGTTATAACCAATAATGAAAATTTATATAAGAAAATGATGATGATTAGAGACCATGGCATGTCTCAAAAATATCATCATGAGATTATAGGGCACAATTACAGAATGGCTGGACTGCAAGGTGCTATCCTTGATGTAAAACTGAAATATTTGGATGAATGGACAGAAACTCGCAGAAAAAATGCTGAATTATACAGACAGTATTTAAAAGATTGCAAAGAAATTATATTGCCAGAGGAAATGCCTGATGCTAAGCATGTTTATCATCTATTTGTAATTCGTGCAAAAAGGCGAGATGAGTTAATGAGTTTTCTAAAAGAAAATGAAATTTATACGGGAATGCATTATCCAATTCCCTGTCATCTACAGAATGCATATAAAAATTTGGGTTACAAAAAAGGTGATTTTCCTGTTAGTGAGAAATACGCAAATGAAATTCTTTCCCTTCCAATGTCTGAACAATTAAAAGGGGAAGAGATTAGATATGTATGTGATAAAATCAAAGAATTCTACAGAAACGCAATTTTGAATTAAACATTCAAAAACTTGTCCGCCCACAGGCGGATTTATCATTGATTTCGGCAGATGGTGACGTTTCGTATACCGAATGCGTATTTAGCAGAGGAGAATCGGAGCAGGGGGGGAAGGTGCAGAGGAGAAATGGTGAAAGAGCCGATAAAAAGTCAATTTGAGTTAGATGTATACAAATTAGCACTTGATTCTGCAATGAGGATTTTTGAGATAACAAAGACCTTTCCAAAGGAAGAAAAGTATTCTTTAACCGACCAGATCAGACGTTCTTCTAGGTCGGTATGTTCTAACATTTCCGAAGCATGGAGAAAGAGACGATACCAAGCCGCATTTATTTGTAAACTAAATGATTCAGAATCTGAGGCGAGTGAGACACAGACATGGATCGAATTTTCGGTTAAATGTGGATATATCAGCACAGAAATCGGAACCGAATTATTTAAAACTTATGATAAAATTATTGGAAAGTTAGTAAATATGATTAAAAATCCTGATCCCTGGATGTTACCTATAAGAAAATGATTTTCTCCATTTCTCCATCTCTCCTCCGTATCAGTCCTCTTCTGCTCCTCAGCACCGCTGCGCCTCTGCTCAAACAAAAACCAGAAAATTGGTCTTTATAAACTACATTTCTCCCCATCTCAGAGTCTCCCCGTCTCATAGTCTCACATTCTCGCCTTACTCCCTACTTTCAGAGGAAATATGAACACAATAACCATTTTGGTAACCGGAGCAGCGGGCTTTATCGGCTCTCATCTGTGTGAGGCCTTGCTTGGAATCAGGCAGCTGGACCATACCATCTCTTCAGATGAAGCTGGCTCACATATCAAGGTAATCGGACTTGATAATTTCTGTGATTTCTACAGCCCCGCAGTGAAATGGCAAAATATTCAGTCATGCCTTGCTAACAAAAGCTTTACCCTTGTTGAAGCTGATATACGAGATAAGAAAAAAATCCAAGAGCTGTTTTCTTCCTATAAGATAGATGTGGTGGTTCATCTTGCCGCTATGCCAGGAGTTCGGCTTTCAATTAAAAATCCAGAACTTTATACAGATGTCAATGTCAATGGTACGCTCACCTTATTAGAGGCATGCAAACAGTATGAGGTAACTAACTTTTTATTTGGTTCTTCCTCCTCTGTATATGGGAATAATCCCAAACTCCCTTTTTCTGAGTCGGATAGGGTTGATAATCCCATTTCACCCTATGCAGCTACGAAAAAAGCAGGGGAACTCCTTTCATATACCTATCATCATTTGTATAATATTTCAACGATTTGTCTTCGTTTTTTTACAGTGTATGGTCCTCGTCAGCGTCCAGACCTTGCCATTCATTTTTTTGCCCGCAGAATGCTTCAGGGCGAGCCTATTCCTCTGTTTGGTAATGGTAGCTCGGAACGAGATTATACATACATAGATGATATTGTCGCTGGGGTTCTGAGGGCAATCCATTTTGTTCAAACAGGCACTCATTATGAAATCTTTAATTTGGGGGAATCGCGGACTATCTCCCTGAATAAAATGGTAGAAACACTTGAGAAGACGCTTGCTACCAAAGCAAAGAAAAAGTCTGTCCCGATGCCACCAGGAGATGTAATACGCACTTATGCGGACATTGAAAAGAGTAAAAAACTTCTCGGATATAATCCCAATACCCCCTTTGAGGAGGGAATCCAAAAATTTGTTGACTGGCTAAAAAATAGCAGTCCAAATCCACCCATAAAATAAACTTAATAGCAATAAATTGACATAAATGTAATTAAAACTTATTTTGTTGTTATAAAATTTCGTTCTTGTTAGAACACGGAGGTAAAATGAAGAAAGGCTGGATTATTTTAATCGCCATTATCGTTATAATTGTCCTTTACTTTGTTCTCTCGTATAACTCTTTTATTCGGTTACAGGTTGATATTGATAACAGCTGGGCAGAGGTAGAGAACCAATTAAAGCGTAGGTATGACCTTATTCCAAATTATGTTGAGACGGTAAAGGGTTATGCAGCACATGAGCAGGAAGTCTTTACCGAAGTGACAAAAGCCCGCGCCGGCGTAGGGCAGGCTCAGACTCGAGAGGATATGATAGAGGCTAATAATGAGTTAACGAATGCTCTCTCACGCCTTATGGTTGTTGTAGAGAGATATCCTGAATTAAAGGCAAACCAAAATTTTATCCGGCTTCAGGATGAGCTTGCTGGCACAGAAAATCGCCTTGCCACAGCCAGGCGAAGATATAACGAAACTGTGCGAAATTATAATAGAAGAATACGAGTCTTTCCCAACAATATCATCGCCAATATATTTGGCTTTGAACCGGAAGTCTTCTTCGAAGCCGGAGAGGAAGCCCAGGAGGTTCCAGAGGTAGAATTTTAGCACCTGAATCTATAGGCTTCTTTCAGTTATGAACCTCCATTTTATGCGGAGAGAAGAGCATTGGGCTAAGGTAAAATTTCTGCTTATGCCTTTCGCTCTTCTTTTTTCTTCAGTGGTAAGACAACGACGCCTTGTCTATAGCAAAGGGCTTATCAGTTCATACAAGGCAAAAACACCAATTATAAGTATCGGAAATCTTAGCGTGGGCGGCACCGGTAAGACACCTTTCACCATATTCCTTGCCAGATATCTCCAGAAAAAAGGATATTCAGTAGCCGTATCTCATCGTGGGTATCGAGGCAAGTATGAACATGAAACAAAGTTGATTTCAGATAAAAACTCTCTACTCCCATCTGCCAGCGAAGCAGGGGATGAGCCTATGCTTCTGGCAAGGAATCTCCCTGGGATACCGGTCATTGTTGGTAAAAATCGTGCAAAGGCAATTCAATATCTTGAAAATAGCTTTTCTCCAGATATAATAATTCTTGATGATTCGTTCCAGCACCTTTCAGTTTATCATGATTTTAATTTTGTGCTTTTTAATGCTCAAAATCCTTTTGGTAATGGTTTTCTCCTTCCCGCTGGAACACTGCGTGAACCCCTTTCTGCTTTGCGATTTGCAGATTGCATCGTTTTTAGTAACTGTGACCAGGATTACGAGCCTCCGACTCAAGTAAAAAAACATGGTAAACCAATTATCAAATCTAAGTATACTCTAAAAGAATTCGTTGCTTACCATAATGGAGTGACGACTTCCACCTCATTCTTTTATAACAAAAGAGTTGCACTTTTATCAGGTATAGGCAATCCCTGCTCATTTGAATATTCCATACGAGAGTGTGGCATCAACTTTGTTGAACATTATCGATTTCCTGACCATTATAATTATGTGTTTTCAACTGATATTCAGCCGATTATTGAAGAAAGTAAAGAGCGAGGTATAGAGATGCTGATCACGACAGAGAAGGACTTTGTGAAAATGGGTAAAATTCCACCCACAGATATTCCAATCTATTACGCGAAATTATCACTTCATATCAATGAGCCTGACCTTCAGGTTCTTCCCTTTTGATTGTAAATTTTGCTCCTTGTTTTGCAGAAAAAAATCCATAATTTATTTTTATAGAAAGGGTAACAATGCAATTCATTGATACGCATGCTCATTTAAATTTTGAAGATTATGACCGTGACAGAAACGAGGTTATCAAACAGGCAATCCAAAATGGTGTGCTGTATATTTTGAATGTTGGGATTGATAGAAAAACTTCTGAAGAATCTATCCAACTGGCAAAGGAATATAAAGAGATTTTTGCCGCAGTAGGATGGCATCCCCATGAAGCATCGAACTTTGATGAGTCTTCACTGGAGGGTCTGATAGGCCATCCCAAGGTTGTAGCACTTGGCGAAATAGGACTGGATTACTATCGGGCGCTAAATTCAAAAAATTTGCAGAAACAGGTTTTTGACGAGCAGGTGCGTTTTGCCAAGGAACATCGATTACCTATTATTGTTCATGATAGGGATGCCCATGAGGATGTGTATGCTATCCTAAAAAAATACAGCCCTGCAAAAGTGGTTTTCCATTGCTTCTCTGGGGATTATCATTTTGTCCAGGAGATAATCCAGTCTGGCTGGCATCTCTCGTTTACAGGTAATATCACTTTTAATCGCTCTAAGTATTATTCTATCATAAAAGATTTGCCGCAAGATAGATTCTTTGTTGAAACCGACGCTCCATTTCTTACTCCCCATCCATTTCGTGGCAGACGAAACCGACCTGAATATGTGTTGTATATGATTGAAACAATCTCCCAGTTTCGGAATGATACTCCTTCTCATATTGCAAGAATTACTACAGATAATGCGAAAAATTTTTTTGAAGTTTAGAAAACTTGACTAAGAAGATTAGTATCTTTCGTATGGCACCAAAATCCGACAACTGGCGGATTTGTATAAATAGAAATATAATTCGGGAGGTATAATGGCAGTAAACATTGACAAGGATAAGTGTACAGGATGTGGCACCTGCGTAGATGTATGTCCCAGCGGTGCCCTCTCACTTGTAGATGAGAAGACTGTGTGTGATCCGGATTTGTGCATTGATTGCTATATTTGCATCCCAGAATGTCCTGAAGAAGCCATTTCAGAATAGTTTCCGTAAACAAGCTATCCCACCAGTTTCAAATATATTGATAAAGGGCTGGTCCGCCGGCTGGCGGATAGATATATTTTACCGGAAAATGAAAAAAGGGTGCTTTATACTTATTTTGTTAAGCATCTCTCTTGCAGGATGTGCTCATTATCAGGGAGTTTCTCCGAAATATAGGGATAATACTGGCTCATTTAGAGAAGTTTCCGACATATCCTCTCTTCCAGAGGATAGTCTGCAGTGCCTTATTGCTGACTATGACAAGACTATATCTGCATTACAAGCAGAAATTGATTCTCTTTCATCTTACATACAGAGTCTCGAGGATTCAATCCGATTTTTGAACAGCACTGTGCGGCTGAGAAACCATTCAGAATTTCCAGATTCTCTCATCTTTGCTGGCTATACATTTGATCTGACAAATGATAGATTGCTTCAGAAATTTAAGTATTGGTATGAGCAAGAGGTGAAATATGCATACAGGTATATCCCGAGAAGGGGAAAGTACTTTCCAGTAATTGAGGAGATCCTGCAAGGATATAACCTGCACGAGGACCTTAAATACCTTGCTGTTGCCGAAAGTTATCTCAATCCTTTCGCAAAGTCAGCAGCAGGTGCTCTGGGATACTGGCAATTTATAGAATCTACAGCCAAATATTATGGTCTAACTGTAAATCATTTTGTTGATCTTCGCATGGACATATTTGCCTCTACCGACGCTGCCTGTAGATACATTCTAAGCAGCTATAATGAGCTTAAAAGTATAGGAGCTGATGATATGCTTCTCGCAATGTGCTCATTTAATGCTGGGCTGGGTAATATCAAAAGAGTGATTCGGGAGCAAGGTGGCAAGGATTTTTTTAGTTTGATCCAATATAAGATTGAAACTGATAATTATATATGGCGTGCTCTTGCTATAAAATACATCTTTGAAAATGAGGATAAAATCTTTACTAAAAGCCTTAAGAAAGAGGAAAACCTTCTTGAAACCTGCAAGCCCGTCTCTCTTACCCTGAAAGGCTACTATAAACTTGATGAGTGGGCACAAGCCCAGGGAACTGTGATAAGGAAGGTGTGGGAACTTAACCCTTGGATAAAGATCTACGAGCGAAAGCAATATCAGTGGTCACCGATAAATGATATAGTTTTACCACCTGGAACTTATACTGTGCTTCTCCCGAGAGACGCTGATCCCAATCCAGGGGAAGTAGCAGCCATAGAAAAACAATTCTTGCAAGAGAACCAGGGATATTATGCAGTGGAACATATTGTAAAATCAGGGGAAAACCTTACTCTCATTGCTCGGCGCTATAATACTACAGTTTCGGAACTGATGCGGATAAATGGGCTTTCCTCCTCAACGATTTATCCAGGGCAGCGGCTGGCGGTTTTTTCCTCAGGCTCGAATAAAAATAATTATTATGTAGTTAAAAAAGGAGATTCACTTTATGGGATAGCCCAAAGACTTGGAGTCTCTCCTCAAACTCTAATCAGGCAAAATAACCTTACCGTTTATGAACAAGGCGGTTCCACTATAGTCTATATATATCCAGGGCAGAAGCTTTATTATTAAAAAATACTTTATTTGGGATAAGTTATCATAAATTTGGGTCTCATAAAAGGTAAACACAAAAAGCTTGACTGAATACAGGCAGAGGTATATTTTATAAGATACTTTCGGGGTGTGGCGCAGTTCGGCTAGCGCGCTTGAATGGGGTTCAAGAGGTCCCGAGTTCAAATCTCGGCACCCCGACCAGATTTTGCTCCGCATCAACTTTGTGGTGGGTGTAGCTCAGTTGGCAGAGCACAAGATTGTGGCTCTTGTGGCCGTGGGTTCAAGTCCCATCACCCACCCCATTGCTATTACCTGATTTTCCCTTTCTGATTCCTTATTACTTCCTTGACACCGTTAATCGCAGTGGCTCAATGCAAAATACAGAATGCAAACTGAAAAATGCAAAATAGAATAGATTTATCGGAACGGTTATTAGACTTCGCAGCAAGTAGCATTAAAAAAATTGTTGCAAAATCTGTAATCACTGCGAAAGGAGATGGAAAATGATTTTGCAATTTGCACTTTGCAATCTTCACTTTGCAATGGAGCGAAGCGACAGGTCATTATATTGGCTTAAACAGGTAGAGAGAACTGGCTTAATTTTAGGCAACGAGTCAAAAGCATTGGTGGATGAAGCTAATGAATTGACAAAAATTGTTGCAAAATCCGTAATCACTGCGAAGGGAGATGGAAGATGATTTTGCAATTTGCACTTTGCAATCTTCACTTTGCAATGGAGCGAAGCGACTATCTTGCCCTTTGGGAAATCACCTTTGGCGACTTCGTGAATACAAGCCTTAATTGTCTCTTTTCAAATTATAATTATGAAAATAAGTCTCGTAAAAAATGGTGCTATTACCAAAAGTATACAATGTGAAAAAGGGACCACAGCCCTTTCCATATTGAAAAAAGAACCCATCCACTCAAAGTATATTATAACAGTCGCAAGGGTAAACAATCTCGTAGTAAGTCTACTGGCACCTATAGAGAAGGATTGTCGTCTTGAGTTCCTTGATATTAGCACCCAAGAGGGATTAAGGGTTTACCAGGATTCACTCGTTTTTGTGCTTTATAGAGCGGCAAATGAGCTTTTTGGTACATCTCGGGTAGAGGTAAAACATTCTCTGGCTGATGGATATTATATCGAAATTTTTTCCCGATTTCTTCTCACAGAAAGTGATACCGAAAAACTAAAAGAGCGAATGACTGCTTTAATAAAGGAAGATGAACCCTTCGTAAGAAAGCGGATGCCACTATATAAGATAGCGGAACAATTTTCTAAGAATTCACCCACCTGGAAGCTGCTTCAATATAGCCCCCAGCAGGAACTAACCCTCTATCAATATGGTTCGGTTGTTAGCTACTTTGTGGTCCCGCTTGTGCCATCGGCAGGATTTTTATCAATTTTTGATATCCATTATCTGCCGCCTGGCTTGATTCTGCGGTTTCCTACCCGACAGCACCCTGATAGGATTGGTACTTTTGTGCACCAGCCAAATCTGCTTAAAATATTTACAGAGTACGAGAGGTGGGGAGAGATTCTGGGCGTTTCTTATGTTGCTTCTCTCAATAAAAAAGTGGAAAATTTTGAGATAGAAGAAATCATCCAGGTTTCTGAAGCCTTGCATGAGAAAAAAATTGCTCAAATCGCAGATGATATTTATGAGAACCGCGATTCAGTGCGAGTTATAATGATTTCTGGTCCCTCCGCCTCTGGCAAGACAACCTTTGCGAAGCGTCTTGCAATTCAACTGAAAACAAATGGATTGTCCTCAAAGATAGTCTCGCTCGATGATTATTTTGTAGAAAGAGAAAAAACCCCTTTGGATAAATACGGGAGACATGACTACGAATCGATAGATGCATTAGAGAAAGATTTGATAGACAAACAAATTTCCGCGCTTCTTGCTGGAGAAGAAGTGCAAATTCCCAAATATAATTTTATTGAAGGCAAACGGGAGCCATGGGGCACACCATACCGGTTAAAGAAAAATGAATTGCTTATTGTGGAAGGGATTCATGGGCTAAACGATACTCTTACGCCATCAGTGCCGGCAAAACAAAAATATAAAATTTATGTGAGTGCTTTGACACAACTTAATCTGGATAATCTAAATCGTATTTCTACATCAGACACAAGAATTATCCGAAGAATTGTTCGTGATGCCTTTTCCCGTGGGCATACTCCCCAGGAAACGCTTAATAGGTGGGATTCTATTCGTGCTGGAGAACAAAAATATATCTTTACTTTTCAAGAAGAATCAGATGCAATGTTTAACTCTGCGCTGGTATACGAATTAGGCGTCCTTAGAACCTATGCAATTCCTGAACTAAAGAAAGTTTCACCCGAATATCCAGAATATAGCGAAGCCCAGAGACTGATAGATATCCTCTCATTTTTCCATCCCATATCCGAAAAGTCTATTCCACTTAATTCTATAATCTGGGAGTTTATTGGAAATAGGGCTTTAGCCCGGCAAGAATAGATTGGGTTGAAATAAGATCTTAATGATTAGGAAATCCGCCAGTTGGCGGACTCACGAAATTTTACCCGAAGACCACAGTAGAATTGCAAGATTTAAGTTCTTTCTGCGGGTGGAAAAGGGGCTTTCTTCCAATACTATTGACGCTTATAATAACGACATAGAACAGTTCGCTCTGTTTCTCGCATCCCAATCTCATGCGGGTGAGAGTGTTGAGAGAAACCTGCTCTCCGTTACCCCTGACGATGTACAGTCATTTTTGAACCAGCTCTATTCCGAAGGATTGGCAGATGTCTCTGTGGCCCGAAAGAGAAGTTCTCTTGTGAGCTTCTACAAGTTTCTTTTCGATGAAGAACTTATTCCAGCACCCATCTTTGAAAAGTTTCCTGCTCCTAAGATAACCCATAAGCTGCCAGAGGCATTGTCTGTCGATGAAGTGGACGCACTTATCAATGCTGTGGATACAAAGGATGAGTATGGCTTAAGAGATAGGGCTATGCTGGAATTCCTTTATTCAACAGGTGCAAGAATCTCTGAAATGATCAATCTGCATGAAAGCGACATCCTTTGGGATGATTATATTGTCCGACTTTTTGGTAAGGGTAACAAAGAGAGGTATGTGCCGATATCAAAAATTTGCCTTACCTATTGTAAGGAATATATTTATCATGCAAGGCCTATCCTTTTGAAGGGTAAGCATAGTACGATTATGTTTCTGAATAGATTTGGAAATAAATTGAGTAGAATGGGATGCTGGAAAATCATCGAAAAGCACACTGTAAAGGCTGGCATACGCTCAAAAGTATCGCCGCATACCCTGCGGCACTCCTTTGCTACACATCTCTTACAGGGAGGAGCGGATCTGCGAGCAGTACAGTCTATGCTTGGACACCAAAGTATAAGCACTACTCAAATTTATACAAATATTGACAAAAATTATGTGAAGAAAGTTTATTTTAACTCTCATCCAAGAGCATAAAAAATAGATGCAGGAGGAACAATGAATTACAAAGTATCCATAGGCTCATTGATGCTTTTTATTCTTGCTTTAAGTCTCTTGAGCGCCCAGGAACTTACAGAGCAGGAAGTGCTTAGGATAGAAAATGAGGCTTATAATGCCTATCAAGAAGGAACACAACTTGAAGCGCTAGGCGATATCCCAGGTGCACTCGAAAAATATGAAGAGGCAGTCGCTAAATACGAACAGACGATCTCTGCAAAACCTGATAATATCATTATAACTGCTGAAATGTATAATAAGATTTCTCTCCTTTATTATCAAATACAAAATGTTAGAAAAGCCGCGGAAACCGCAGAAAAGGCGCTTGAGAAGTACCAGTTACTCGCTACTGAAGATAACGCGTATAACCAGGTTATTGATGCATTATATAAAAATCTTTCTGTCTTTTGGTATACTGCAAAAGAGTATGATAAGGCGTTGCAATATTACGAAATAAGACGAGAGCGTGACCCGAATAACTATCAGATTGTACTTTCTATGAGTAGAATCTATCGCCAAATTGGGCAACCACAGGAAGCCTTGAATGTCCTTCTACAATATGACGAACAGTATGAGCAGCATTGTAGAGTCAAAAAGGCTATTGCAGAATTGTATGAAGAAGCGTTCAATAATATTGAACAGGCTATCACATTCTACAAGGAAGCATTCTCAATTAATCCACAGGAAGTTGATATACTACAAAAAATAGGTCTATTGTACCATGAGTTAGGGCAAGTGGATAAGGCAATACAAGCGTATGAAGACTTTATTGCCACAGAACCAGATGCAAGTACTTTGCGCAAGGTTTATAAAAATCTAGGAATCTTTTACCAGAGTATCGATGATGCTGGAAATGCTATTGAAGCCTTTGAAAATTCTATTAATATCGAATTTGATAAGGAGATTGCTGTTGCGTTGATTCAGCTTTATTATTCCCAGGGAAATTATGCAAAAGCAAGGGAGTACATCATGGCAGTTCGCAATGTTGAGCCAAATAATCCTCAAGCTTATTATTATATGGGTCTGATATATTTGGAAGGGGAGAATCTTGAGGCAGCACTATCAGAATTCCAAGCGATTGCAGATCATCCCACACTCGGTCCCGCGGCAAGAGACCAAATCGAATATATTGAGAAACAATTATAAAATAAGGTGATTATGAATGTGAGACCCATAATTATTGCCGGTAACTGGAAGATGCATAAGACCTATGCTCAAGCAAAGAAATTTTTTTACGGAATTTCAGATTGGAGAAAAGATTTTCCCGATCATATACAGGTGTTAATTTTTCCCCCTAGCCTCTATCTTATTGACGCTATAGAAATCTGTAAGCAGGCTAATATTGGCATAGGGGCACAGAATATTTATTACAAGGATTTTGGAGCATTTACTGGTGAGATTTCGGCTAAGATGATCAAAGAGGCGGGGGCTACCCACTCGCTTGTTGGGCACTCAGAAAGACGGTATATATTTCATGAAACTGATAATGAGGTGAATTTGAAGCTCAAATCAGTTATTGCTAATGAACTTACTGCTATAATCTGTGTAGGGGAAACCGCTGAGGAACGCGAAGCAGGAGAAACCCTGCAGGTGTTGGAGAGGCAGCTCAAGGAAGGTTTTCGCGATATACCTTCCAAAGATATGGATAAGATTATCGTTGCATATGAACCTGTATGGGCGATTGGTACAGGGAAAACAGCCACTCCAGAAATTGCAGAGTACGCCCATAAATTTATCCGTGACTGGATAGGCAAAAATTATGGGACAGAATCCAGTTTGATCGTTCCTATCCTCTACGGAGGAAGCGTGGATGTTAAAAATATCAAAGACCTTCTTTTGCAATCAGATATAGATGGTGCACTTATCGGGGGGGCAAGCCTACGAATTGATGATTTTAAGAAAATGATAGAAATTGCTGAAAAAATAGCCAAGTAGATGTCGGATGCTGGATATAAATTTTATTAGAAAAAATACCGAGTTCGTTGAGAGATGTATAAAGGCAAAAGGTGAAGAGGTTGATTTTAAAAATTTTTTGGAAATTGACCAAAAACGCCGTGAGTTGCAATACCGATTTGATAAAAAGCGAGAGGTTCAGAAAGAGATATCAAAAAAGATTGGTAATCTGAAAAAAGCCGGAAAAGATACTGACGAACTTCTTGCAGAAATGAAGTCACTTGCAGAGGAAATCAAATCGCTATCCACTGATTTAAATGAGGTGAACGAAAAGTTTGAGAGCCTTTATCTTTCCATTCCTAATGTATTTGCAGATGATGTTCCTCTCGGCAAAACAGAAGCAGACAATGTGATTGTAAGAGAGTGGGGTTCATTCCCTAAATTTGATTTTGAGCCACTGGATCATGTAGAGCTTTCAGAAAAACTTGGTTTGATTGATTTCAGGCGGTCTGCAAAGATTGCAGGCACTGGTTTTGTGTCTTATACAGGGTTTGGAGCCAGGCTGGAGCGAGCACTTATCAACTTTATGCTTGATTTCCACCGTAAGAATGGTTACACTGAAATACTCCCGCCATTTATGGCGAACAGACGGACAATGACCGGTACAGGACAGCTTCCCAAATTAGAAGATGATATGTATAGAGTGGAAGAGGATGATTTCTTTCTTATTCCAACCGGAGAAGTTCCTGTTACTAATTTTTATCAGGATGAAGTTTTAGATGAAGATGAACTTCCAAAAAAGTATGTTTCTTACACTCCCTGTTTTCGGCGAGAAGCGGGTTCATATGGCAAAAAGACAAGAGGATTGCAAAGAATTCATCAATTTAACAAAGTTGAACTAGTACAGTTTGTTAAGCCTGAGGATTCTGAGTTAGCCCTTCAGGAAATTGTAAGTGATGTGGAAGGTATTCTGCAGACATTGAATTTGCCGTATCGCGTCAACTTGCTGTGCAGTGGTGACCTAAGTTTTGCTGCCTATAAATGTTATGATCTTGATGTATGGGCAGAAGGAACAAAGAAGTATTTGGAAGTATCCTCTTGTAGCTCCTTCAATGATTTTCAGGCAAGACGTGCTAATATTCGCTATCGGGCAAGGAGTGATGGAAAGTTGCATTTTGTGCACACCTTAAATGGCTCGGGAATTGCCACACCTCGGACAATGATTGCTCTGCTTGAGAACAATCAAACTCGGGATGGCAAGATTATTATTCCTGATTCTTTAAGGAAATATTATAGGTAGGTTAATCAGCGTCTAACAAGCTGATTACATAGAAACCGTTTAAGGGTTCAAAAATTTTTTAAAATTTTTGTTTAAAAAACTTGACATTAATTTCATAGTTATTAAATTTAATATCACGATCTTTGATAAAGAATCATAGGGTGTATGCGGGTACAT
>JBNGDW010000031.1:0-16739 GCA_049975325.1 Cloacimonadia bacterium
CTATCAGCCTGAAGCATATAATGCTATAACAGATGTTTATATTGAAAAGGATGCAGATATCAATGAGCAGATCGACCGCCTTAGACTTCGTGCTACTATGTCACTTATGGAACGACGGGATGTAATTATCGTAGCCAGCGTCTCATGCATCTATGGATTAGGCACTCCAGAGGATTATCGTGAGTCACTGATAGAGTTAAGAGTAGGGCAGGAAATTGCAAGAGATGAGCTGCTTCGTATGCTGGTTGATATTTACTATTCCCGCAATGATTTTGAATTCCAGCGCGGCACTTTCCGTGTGCGAGGAGAAGTAGTAGAAATATTTCCAGCATATCTTGAGAATTCATTAAGAATCGAGTTTGATTTCAACACCATTGAGGCAATATATCGCATAAACCCTTTAACAGGCGAAATATTAGAAAAGTTAGATAGTTATGCAGTCTATCCTGCCAAGCATTTTATTACTTCTCCCTTTAAACTTGAAAGAGCACTTAAAAGTATTGAGGAGGAATTAGAAGAGCGTGTCAAATGGTTTAAAGCCCAAGGGAAGTTACTAGAAGCCCAGAGACTTGAACAGCGTACCCGATTTGATATTGAGATGCTGAGAGAGGTTGGCTATGTGTCTGGTATTGAGAATTATTCAAGGCATCTGTCTGGACGGAAACCAGGACAGCGGCCGTACTGTTTACTTGATTATTTCCCAAGAGATTATCTTATGATTATTGATGAGTCGCATGTCACGATACCGCAGTTACATGCAATGTATGGCGGAGACTATTCTCGCAAGAAAAATCTTGTGGATTATGGATTTCGTCTGCCATCTGCATTTGATAATAGGCCATTAAAATTTAATGAGTTTGAGCAGCTTATAAACCAGGCGATATTTATGTCTGCCACACCTGAGAAATATGAGATAGAGAAGAGCAAAGGCGTGATTGTAGAACAGATCGTACGCCCAACAGGGCTAATAGACCCAAAAGTTGAATTACGACCCGCACGTTTTCAAGTTGATGACATTCTTAATGAGATTAATCTTCAGGTGAAAAAGCATCAACGTACTCTGGTTACAACACTTACAAAAAAGATGGCAGAAGACCTTGCGGATTATCTTGCTGATGCTGGAGTGAGGACTCGCTACCTTCATAGTGAGATAAATACATTAGATCGAACGCAAATTTTGCGAGAACTGCGAGTAGGGGATATTGATGTGCTTGTTGGTGTAAATCTCTTGCGTGAAGGTCTTGACCTGCCCGAAGTTTCTCTTGTTGCAATACTTGATGCTGATAAGGCAGGCTTTCTGCGGTCAACACGTTCTATTATCCAAACTGCTGGCAGGGCTGCTCGACATGTGGAGGGGAAGGTCATTTTGTATGCAGACGAAGTATCAGATGCAATGCGAGAAGCAATTGAAGAAACAAATCGTCGCCGAATAATCCAAAAAGAATATAATCTCAAGCATAATATCACCCCTCAGTCTATACAGAAAACCATTGATGATATCATGTTTTCTACAGGACTTGCTGATCATAAAAAAACAGAAAAAGTTGCTGAGCGAAAAGAGAAGTATAGAGATGTGGATTTTCGACAATATATCAATATAAAAAATCGGGATGACGCAATAGAATTATTGACAAAAGAAATGAGGCGATTAGCAAAACAGATGCGGTTTGAAGAAGCTGCTGAAATCCGTGATAGAATATTAGAGTTGAAAGAAATGTGAATAACCGTGCTATAGTGGTTATACAGAATATTTTATGACAAAGGAGTATATATGCCTGAAAGGCTTACGAATCCAGATTTATTAGATGAGGATAAAAAATTTGATGCTACCTTGCGTCCACAACAGCTAAAAGAATTTGTCGGACAGAAAAGAATCAAAGAAATTCTTGAAATTACAATACAAGCAGGCAAGTTGCGTAATGAGGCTATTGACCATATCCTTTTTTATGGCCCTTCCGGGTTAGGAAAGACCACTCTTGCAAATATTGTAGCATATGAACTTGGGGTAGATATTAAGCGTAGTTCTGGGCCAGCAATTGAGAGGCCCACGGATTTAGCTGGAATACTTACAAATTTGGGGCATAGAAATGTTCTATTTTTAGATGAAATACATCGGCTTAACCATGTTGTAGAAGAGTATCTCTACCCTGCTATGGAAGATTTCATGCTTGAGATTATAATTGATCAAGGACCAAGTGCTCGTTCTATCAGACTAAACATAGAGCCCTTTGCTTTGATCGGTGCAACCACCAGAGCTGGACTTCTTACTTCACCACTACGAAATAGATTTGGTCTGGTGCTTCGGCTGGACTATTATGATACAAATGATCTTTTTAAGATAGTCAAAAGATCAGCAAGGATTTTGGACATTGAACTTGATAAAGAAGGTGCAATGGAGATTGCCAAAAGATCGCGAGGCACACCAAGAATCGCAAACCGCCTTTTAAGAAGAGTGAGGGACTATGCCCAGATAAGAGCTGACGGTAGAATTACGAAAAATATAGCACAAGAAGCCCTTAAAATGTTGGATGTCGATGAAATGGGACTTGACGAAATGGATAAGAAAGTTTTGCGTACTATAATTAAAAATTATGAGGGGGGACCTGTTGGGCTTAAAACCCTATCAATGGCAATTAGCGAAGATCCCGGCACAATTGAAGAAATTTATGAACCATATCTTCTGCAACAAGGTCTGTTGAAGCGTACCCCACGAGGTCGAGAAGTAACTAAAAAGGCGTATAAGTACCTTAACTTAAGGTCGCAAGAAAATTCTGACAGCCACCAAAATATCTTATTTGAAGATTAGGGTATTCCTTATATCTGTAGATTTTCTGCAAAAAATTTTTGACAAAACTAAGAATCTGGCTTTTTTTTATTGTAGAGTTCTTAAAATGCTCTGCACTGCTTAAGGTTAAATTAAGCATTTTAAAGTGCCTCAGCTGTCATCTATAACTGAGAAAAAATTTTGCTTGCCTGATCTCTCTTTATCATCAACACAATATGGATGGGCCCTAATTAATTTTATATTATCCGATGTGCTACAACAATATATAGGACAAGGTATTTATAGTTGAAAATTATCAGTTAGCACGGAGATTGCTTAGCGGAAGTAGTTTATTTTTCAATAACTTAGGAATTGACTTAATCTTTTGGAGGTAATATGCAATGGAGAAATGAATTAAAATATAATATACAAAGCATTGAAGAATTACAAAAATATACCAGGCTTTCAGCCAAAGAAAAAGAGAAGCTCCAGAAAGTTATTGATAAGCATCCTATGAGTATAACACGATACTATCTTTCCCTCATAGATTGGAGTAATCCTAACGATCCAATCAGGAAAATGGCAATACCATCTGTAGAGGAGCTTAATCTAATGGGCTCTTATGATCCCAGTGATGAAAGGGCAAATACAAAAATGCCAGGTTTGCAACACAAATATGTACCCACTGCCTTAATCTTAGCCACAAATAGGTGTCCGATGTATTGTCGCTATTGTTTTCGCAAGCGCCTTGTGGGACTTTCCACTAAAGAAATAATGCTCAGGTTTAGTAATGCTGTGAAATATGTAGATTCACACAAAGAGATTAACAATGTTTTGATCAGCGGTGGTGATCCGTTGATGCTTTCAACAAGGCTAATTGCTGGATTTCTTGAAAAGCTTGCGACAATAGAGCATCTTGATTTTATTAGATTTGGTACTCGTGTGCCAGTGACTTTTCCCCAAAGAATACTATCTGATGAATCGCTGATCGACCTTTTCCGAGAATATACTCAGTCGGGCAAAAAACGAACCTACATTGTCACCCAATTCAATCATCCAAAGGAATTTACGAAGTCCTTCATAGATGCTATTAATGCCCTTACCAAAGCTGGGTTAGTCGTAAGTAACCAGATGACCCTACTTAAAGGAGTAAATGATGATCCGAATATAATAGCCGATGCTCATAAGAAATTGACCCAAATAGGAGTGAATCCATACTATGTTTTTCAATGCAGGCCTGTAAAAAGAGTCAAACATAGTTTTCAGGTTCCATTGTACAGAGGTATGAAAATTGTAAATGAGGCAAGTAAACTTCTTAATGGACATAGCAAGCGATTCCGGTATGTGATGTCTCATAGAACAGGAAAGATTGAGATACTTGGCATAATAGATGACAAGATCTATCTAAAATATCATGAGGCAAAAAATCCAAAAGATATTGGCAGACTTTTTGCCCGTCCCATAAATAAAAAAGCAGGATGGCTTGATGAACTTAACTGATGCTGAGTTCTCCTTGAGCATTTATTGACATAAATTTTAAGCAAATGATTTGGTAGACAAATAGAAATTAATTTAATTGAGGTGGTTATGAAAAGATTACTTTCAGGGAATGAAGCGGCTGCTAGAGGAATTTATGAAGCAGGCGTAAAATTTGCTTCTGCCTATCCCGGTACGCCTAGTACAGAAATTTTAGAAAATGTGGTTCAATACAAAAAGGATGTTTATTGTGAATGGGCACCAAACGAAAAAGTGGCAGTAGAAGCAGCATCTGGTGCGTCAATGGGTGGAGTTAGGGCTATTTCTGCAATGAAACATGTGGGATTGAATGTTGCAGCAGACCCACTCTTTAGTATGGCATATATCGGTGCAAATGGTGGCTTGGTGATTATTTCTTGTGATGACCCGAGTATGCATTCCTCCCAAAATGAGCAGGATAATCGACATTATGCAAGAGCGGCAAAGATTCCCTGCATCGAACCCGCCGATAGCCAGGAAACCAAAGATTTTATGAGGCTGGCTTTTGAGATAAGTGAACAGTTTGATACGCCAGTGCTATTCCGTATGACCACAAGAATTTCTCATTCGAAAAGTCTTGTAGAATTAGGCAAGCGCGAGGAGATAGCTCCCAAAGGATTTCAGAGAGATTTTAGTAAGTATGTAGTATTGCCCGTCAATGCTCGAAAATTGCATCTCAAAGTTGAGGAACGGTTGAAAAAACTTGAAGATTATGGCTATGATTGTCCGTTAAATAAAATAGAAATGAACGACACAAAGATTGGTATAATTACAAGTAGTATTGCCTATCAATATGCAAAGGAAATCTTTCCTGAAGCTTCCTATCTAAAGCTTGGACTTTCATTTCCTATGCCTAAAAGACTTGTGAGAGAATTTGCAGAGAAAGTAGAAAAACTCTATGTAGTGGAAGAATTGGAACCATTTCTGGAAGAGCAGATTCGTGCTATAGGGATAGAAGTTATCGGTAAAGACCGTCTTCCCATCACCTATGAGTTTAATCCAAATGTTGTAGAAGAGAGTTTATTAAATAAAAAATCTTACAGAGATATAAAGGTAGAAAACTTGCCAGCACGTCCACCTGCACTCTGTCCCGGATGTCCCCACCGTGCACCTTGTTATGCCCTTAAGAGATTAAAAGTGGATGTTACTGGTGATATTGGGTGCTATACATTGGGAGGTCTACCTCCATTAAATGCCTTGCATACCTGCGTATGTATGGGAGCAAGCATAGGAAATGCTTATGGCATAGAACGAGCAATGCCTGATGACCCAACCGGTAGGGTGGTTGCAGTAATAGGAGATTCTACCTTTATACATTCTGGGATTACAGAACTTATTAATGTCGTTTACAATAAAGGCGTCTCTACTGTATGCATTCTTGACAACGGCATAACTGCCATGACAGGTCATCAAGACCATCCAGGCACAGGGAAAACCTTGATGGGAGAAACTACATATAAATTGGATCTGGTAGAAATGAGTAAAGCATGCGGTGTGAAGCAACAAAATATTCGCGTGGTAGATGCATTTGATTTCAAGGCAGTTATGAAGGTATTCAAAGAGGAACTTGCAAAAAGTGAGCCATCAGTCGTTATAGCACAAGGACCATGTATATTTATTGAGCCAAAAGGTACGAAACATCCTTTATTTACTGTTGACCTAGAGAAATGTAAAGCCTGCGGTATTTGTTTTCAGGTAGGATGCCCTGCAATTTATAAAGATGAGGATAAAAAGGCTGTTATTGATCCTTTACTCTGTAATGGCTGCTCTGTCTGTGTTCAAGTATGCCCGTTTGACGCGATTGAAGAAGTTTCCCGGGAAGGGATGGAAAGAGGTGACAATGAAAAAGAATAGCACAACTGATATTTTGATTTGCGGTGTAGGCGGTCAAGGAATTTTGCTGGCAAGTGAAATCCTGTCTGAGGTGTTTATCAGGGCAGGGTTTGATGTAAAAAAGAGCGAAGTGCATGGTATGGCGCAGCGAGGAGGCAGTGTAGAAAGTCATGTTCGGGCAGGAGAAAAAATCTACTCACCCTTTATTAAGAAAGGTGAAGCAGATTTTATACTTGCCTTTGAAAATATGGAAGGGCTCCGGTATCTTGACTATCTTGCACCTGAGGGAAAGTTGATCCATAATATACAAAAGATTATTCCATTAAGCGTCACAATTGGCGGCGCCCAATATCCCAAAAATCCGGATGCAATCGCTGCTCAATATGGAATAAAGTCAATACCGATAGATGCAATCGGTATCGCACAGAGGCTGGGAAGTGATAAGGTCGTGAATATCATTCTCTTGGGATTACTAGCACAATATCTTGACATAAAAAAAGAGATTTGGCTTAATATAATTTCTGAATGGATGAGTTTGAAAAGGCTGTCACCCAAAATGGTAGAAATCAATCAAAAGGCATTTGAAGCAGGATTTACAAACTGAACTGACAGATTAAAAATATTAAAACAATTTACCAGGGAGGTTAAAATGAGTGACCTAATAAGAAAAACAGTCTGGACAGGGCTAGGCTTAGCTTATCTTACGTACCAACGAATTCTGGAAGCCACGAAGAAGGCGGCGGAAGAAAGAAAAACCTTCCAAGAGGCAGGGAAGGCACTGATTGATAATCTTCAGAAAGAAATCCAAGAAGCACGCGAGAAAGCGCAAGCACAGGTAGATGAGACGGTAAAAGAACACCTTGAAAGGCTGAACGTCCCCACCAGAGAGGATATTAAAAAACTTGAAGAAAGCCTGAAAAAGTTAGAAAAAGCAATGAAAGCTAAATAAAAGCAATAGTGACCAATCGCATCAACTTTATCAGTCGCACATACAGGCACTTCAGCCGTTACAGGGAGATTATTTCTGTACTGGTTAAACACGGCTTTGAAGGATTGATTGTCCGCATCCATCTACATAGATATATTGATATAGGTAGAAAGTTTCTGCATATCCGTGGCAGGAAAAAGATAACTTCTCTCTCGATTTATGAGCGGATTCGGATGGTGCTGGAAGAACTCGGTCCTACATTCATCAAATTTGGCCAGATAATGAGTAATCGACCAGATATTATTCCTAAAGAACTTCTAAAAGAGCTCGAGAAACTCCAGGATGCGGCCCCACCATTTCCTGAAAGCAAAGCAAGAGAGGTTATCGAAGAGGAACTGGGTGAGAATATTGAATCCATTTTTAAACATTTCGAGCCAATCCCTATAGCCTCTGCCTCCCTTGCACAGGTGCACAAGGCAATCATCTTCGCAGATAATGAAGATAAGGAAGTTGTTATAAAAGTGCAGCGTCCTGATATTGTGGAAAAGATTCAAACTGATATAGAAATTATGCTCCACCTTGCTAAAATTGCGGAAAGGCATATCCCAGGAGCGAAACTTGTGAATCCTGTAGGTACTGTTAAGGAATTTGAACGCATTATTAAAAAAGAACTTGATTTCTCGACTGAAACCATGTATATGCAGCGGTTTATGAATAGCTTTCGCGGTGAACAGAATATTTATGTGCCCAGTGTATACAAAAAATTCAGCACTTCAAAAGTGCTGACTATGGAACATGTTAAGGGGATAAAGGTCTCAAAAGTTGATGCGATAAGAGAGAGTGGACTGGATACAAAAGAAACAGCCCATAAAATTACGCAATTGATGCTCAAACAGGTCTTTATTCATGGCTTTTTTCATGCAGATCCTCATCCGGGAAATGTGATTGTGCTTAAGGATGGTAAAATATGTTTTCTTGACTTTGGCATGATGGGGGTGTTGCACCCTAAACAAAAGACTTATCTTAGCAATATTATACTTGGTATTGTCAATCAGGACTCATCGCGTATAGGGAAGACTGTTCTTCAATTCTCTGACAAAATAGATGTTGCGGCTCGCGAAGAGCTTGAATATCAAATCTCTGACCTGGTTGATAGATATGCGTATTTACCCCTAAAAGATATTCATCTTGGCAATCTTATAAATGAAATGATGGATATAATCTTCAGATTTAAGCTCAGGATGCCACTCAATCTTTATCCTTTCTCAAAGGCTGTTATGCATATCGAGCATATAGCCAGGGAACTTGATCCCGATTTTGACTTAATGCATGAGCTGGAGCCTTTTGCGCGTCAGATTATATGGGAGAGCTTCTCACCTCGCACTCTAATTCAAGAATTTGCCTCAGGAATCAATGATGTAAGACTGCTTTTGCGTGATTTTCCTTCTCACATACATGATATTCTTGAACAGGTCAAAAGTGGTTCTGCAAAGGTTGAGTTCGAACATAAGGGCTTGGAGCCAGCATTGAAAAAGATTGATCAGGTAAGCAATCGGATTGCATTTGCTATTGTGATAGCCGCACTTATTGTAGGCTCATCTTTGATTGTACTTTCTGATATCCCACCAAAAGTAAATGGAACACCAATTGTTGGTATTATAGGTTTTATTAGCGCAGGAATTCTTGGATTTTGGCTCATTATTTCAATAATTAGGCACGGGAAGCTCTAACTGTTTTAGATTAGCTTTCGAGAAATTTTCGGTAAAAGCCGCGAAGATCTATATAATGTCTACATCTCAAACATTTTTGAAGAAAGTTAAAGAATTTATAGCTCAAGCAAATCTGATAAAGAATAGCGATAGAGTTCTCGTTGGTGTTTCCGGAGGTATAGATTCCACTGTGCTATTAGATCTTTTAAGAAAATTCTCCGCCAATTATAGACTCACGCTTCTTGCCGTGCATATAAATTACCATCTTAGAGATGAAGAATCTGATGAAAATGAAAAATTTGTAAGATGGATATGCAAGGAATTGGGAGTTCCTTTGGTTTGTCACCCTGTTTACATATCAGTAAAATCTAATTTAGAGAATACTGCCAGGATAGAGCGATTTCGAGTATTTCGCAACCTCCTTAGGAAATATCAATTCAATAAAATTGCAGTAGGCCACACAAAAACCGATCAAGCGGAAACTCTGCTTTATAATCTGTTTCGGGGGAGTGGTATCTCTGGTATGAAAGGCATGCTTCCGATGAGGGATAATATTATTAGACCTCTCTTATGCGTAACTCGGGAGGAAATTAAAAGTTTTGCAAAATCTAATTCTATCCCATTTTCAGAGGATTCCTCCAATTTTAGCCTTGCCTTTGAGCGTAACAAAATCAGGCATCTCATTCTTCCCGTAATTGAACAGGGGTTTGGCAAGCAATCAATAGAAAAGATTGCTGAAAGCGGAGAAATTCTTCGTTTTACCGACCAGTTTCTTTGCAAACAAACCGAAGAAACATTTGAAAGGCTTGTAAGAAAAGATGATAGTAGTTCTTTAATGGTGAACATTGATGATCTTATTGAGCAGGGCGGAGACCTCTTTTATTTTTTTAGAAAGATGTTTTCCCAACTTACAGGGAGCGAGCAGGGACTCTTTTCGGTGCATTTTCATGAACTCGTAGCGCTTTTGAAGAATCGGAGAAGTACATACATCCATCTACCTGAGAATGTCTATGTAATAAAAAATGGCCGCATGCTCATTTTTTCAAAATCACCACCTTTACTTACTTATAAAGAGCAATCGCGTAAAATTTATAATGTTTCTCAGCACATCATCTTCGACAATTATTATATCTCTTTATCTAAGATGAAATCAGTTCCTGCCCATGGGTATAATTTCTCCAGGAGAAATGTTTGCTATATAGATTTAGAAAAGGTAAGATTCCCCCTTACAGTTCGTTATAGAAAGCCTGGTGATAGATTCGTCCCTTTAGGTATGCATCAGCCCAAGAAGTTAAAAGAATTTTTTATTGATGCAAAAATACCTCGTTATGAAAGGGATAAAATTCTCATACTAGAAGACCAGAAACAGATAATCTGGGTTGCTGGGCTTAGGATTAGCGAGAGTGTGAAAATCACCCCTTCTACTCAGCAGGTTTTACGGATAAAAGTAGTGGGAAAATTGGCTAAATATAGACCTGCAGAGCGTATTCGAGATAAGTTTGACAAAAAGTAGAATGATAATAAACTTTACTTTATAGGTTTGTGCAAAATGAAAGCAGATATAGAAGAAATTATAGTATCTGAACAAGAACTTCAGAGGACAGTAAAAAAACTGGCAATTCAGATTTCTAATGACTATCAAGGCCGGCAACCCATTCTAATTGGAATACTTAAAGGAAGCTTTGTATTCCTTGCTGACCTGATAAGGTATATAGATTTGCCTATTGAAATAGATTTTTTGGGAATTGCAAGTTACGGAAGTTCTGCAAAAAGCTCGGGGATAGTAAAAATTACCAAGGATTGCCAGACTGAGCTCGAGGGAAAAGATGTGATTTTAGTGGAAGATATAATGGATACTGGGAATTCGGTGGAATATATTTTTGACTTACTGGATAAAAAGGGAGCAAGATCATTAAAATTGTGTCTGCTTTTGGATAAACTAGAGGCACACAAAAAGGATATTAAAGTTGACTATAGAGGCCTGGTAGTGCCAAATGAGTTTCTTGTCGGATATGGATTAGATTACAATGAGAAATATCGTAACCTTCCTTATGTTGGAATATTAAAAAAAGAAGTTTATCAAAGAGAACCCAAATAGACCTCGGTTTTTATCTTCTTACTTTTAGATGGTAGATGTAGCTAAATAAACTTCTTATTAAAATGTTACCAAAAATAGATGGAAGGAAATCAACATATAATTATAAATGAACAACAATAAAAATCAGAAGCAAAAGCCTCCTCAGAGAGGCATGCCACCTAATAAGCGACCGCCTCAACCACCTTCACCAAAGTTTGGTTCTTTATTCGTATGGTTAATCATCATCCTGGCAACTATTGTATTTTTCCAGCTTTTTTCTGGTGGTACGCAGCTTGAGGAGGTATCGTACAGTAAATTTTTGGAAGACCTTGATGCTGGGGTGGTAAACAAGATTGTCTTTACAGCAAAAGATATTGAGTACTTTGTTGGCGAGGGAATAAAAAAACATACAAATATTCCTTTTGAAGATCCAGAGCTGGTAAAAGAGATAGCTCGTGGGCATAAAGATGTAGAGGTTATTTCAAAAAAGCCTTCGGCGTTTATGACTATTCTCTCTTATCTGCTCCCCTTTATTTTGTTTATCATTTTATGGATATTTATTATCCGCTCGATGCGTGGTGGAGCGGGACAGGCTTTAAGCTTTGGTAAGAGTCGAGCAAAGATCGTAACTGGAACGCATTCGCCAGTTACTTTTAAAGATGTGGCTGGAGTGGCTGAGGCAAAGGAAGAGCTTGAAGAAATTATAGAATTTCTCAAAGAACCCAAGAAATTTCAGAAGCTTGGAGGTAGAATCCCCAAGGGGGTTTTGCTGTTAGGTGCCCCTGGTACTGGGAAAACCTTGCTGGCAAAGGCTGTTGCAGGTGAGGCAAAAGTTCCGTTCTTTAGTATAAGTGGTTCGGATTTCGTAGAAATGTTTGTCGGCGTAGGTGCATCTCGTGTTAGAGACCTATTTACTCAGGCAAAAAAGAGCTCGCCATGTATTATCTTTATCGATGAAATAGATGCGGTTGGTAGACATCGTGGTGCAGGTCTTGGCGGAGGACATGATGAGCGAGAGCAGACTCTAAACCAGCTTTTAGTTGAGATGGATGGCTTTGAACCAAATGAGAGTGTGATTGTAATAGCGGCGACAAATAGGCCTGATATCCTTGATCCAGCTCTCCTTCGCCCTGGGAGATTTGACAGGCGCGTGGTAGTTGATCTTCCTGATGTACACGGAAGAGAAGCAATATTGAAAGTCCATGTCCGCAAAGTACCCCTCCATAAAGATGCAGATTTATCAGTTATTGCTAGAGGAACCCCGGGGTTTTCTGGTGCTGATATTGCCAATCTTGTTAATGAAGCCGCACTCTTGGCTGTGCGCCGTGGTCATTCTAAAGTGACTAGCCAAGATTTTGAAGATGCCAAGGATAAAGTTATTATGGGCAAAGAACGCAGAAGTCTGATGCTCACAGAGGAAGAAAAACGGAACTCAGCCTATCATGAGGCTGGGCATACCCTAGTGGGGAAATTTCTGCCAGGGAGCGATATTATCCATAAAGTTACAATTATTCCTCGAGGACGCTCCTTAGGTGCTACACACTTCCTTCCTCTCGATGATAGGCATATCTACAGTAAAGATTATTGCCAGGCCAGAATTGTACAGATGCTTGGCGGTAGAGTTGCGGATGAGATAGCAGGGTATGGTCAGACTACAGGAGCGGGAAATGATATTAAGCAGGCAACCGAACTCGCCCGTAAGATGGTGTGTGAGTGGGGAATGAGTGAAAAACTCGGGCCCATTACTATTGGCGATTCTGGGGAAAATATTTTCCTGGGAAGGGAACTCGTACAGCACGAAAATCATAGTGAAAAAACAGCCCAACTTATTGATGAAGAGATTATACGCTTTGTTAATGAAGGGTACCAGAAATGCAGAAAAATTCTTACTGAACATCGCGAACTACTTGATCAGCTCGCGGAACTTTTATTGAAAAAAGAGACTATAGATGGAAAAGAGGTTGATGAACTTTACAAAAATTATATGAAAAAGAAAGGGCAAGAAACTGTATCTGCAAGCAATGAAGAAGGAGTTGCAAATAAATTATGAAAGGCACAACAATAATCGGCATTAAAAAAGGAAATAAATTGGCAATTGGGGGGGATGGACAGGTGACTGTCGGAGAGACTATATTCAAATCAACTGCAGATAAGGTAAGAACTCTTTACAATGACCAGGTTATTGTAGGATTTGCAGGAGCCACGGCAGATGCATTTACCTTATTCGAACGGTTTGAAGCCAAATTAAAACAATATAAAGGCAATTTAGTGCGTTCAGCCGTTGAGCTTGCAAAGGATTGGCGGACAGACAAAATCCTTCGTCCTCTCGAAGCAATGATGATCGCAGGAGATAAAAGTAGCCTTCTGATAATCTCTGGGAACGGAGATGTAATCGAACCAGATAATAATATAGCTGCGATAGGTTCCGGAGGAGCCTATGCAAAGGCTGCAGCAGTGGTACTTGCGAAAGATAAGGAGCTCTCACCTCGAGAAATCGTAGAGCAAGCATTAAATATTGCAGCTGATATCTGCATATATACCAACAAGAATATAGTTATCAAGGAATTATAGTTATGGAGATGGAAGAACTTACACCTAAAAAGATTGTACAGGAATTAGATAAATATATTATTGGTCAGGATGAGGCAAAAAAGGCAGTCGCAATAGCCCTGAGAAATCGTTGGCGTCGCGAAAATGTATCAGAACACCTTCGGGATGAAATAATGCCTAATAATATAATCCTCATAGGTCCCACAGGGGTTGGCAAAACAGAAATTTCACGACGTCTTTCAAATCTCGCAAATGCTCCATTTATAAAAGTGGAAGCCTCGAAATTTACAGAAATAGGCTATGTAGGGCGTGATGTGGAATCAATAATCAGGGAACTTGCAGATGTAGCTGTTAATAAAGTAAAAGAAGAAATGATTGAGGAGGTTGAGCCCCAAGCCCGAAAGTTGGCTGAAGAACGCCTCCTGGATATCCTTCTACCACCTCCCAAACGAAAGCATAAATCTAACCTTTCTTATGAAGAAATGAAAGAAGAAAGAAAACAATACGGAGAAGCAAAGGAAAAGCACAAGAAGACCAGAGAGAAACTACGTAAGATGCTTCATGACGGTGGACTTGATGAGAGAATGGTAGAAGTAAATGTGGATGACCTTCCCGAGCACCAAGTGGAAATCTTTTCAAATATAGGGCTCGACACTTTTGATATTGATATGGGTGAAATACTTGCTGGGATGTTGCCAGGCCGTTCTAAGAAACATAAAGAAATGAAAGTAAGAGAGGCGATGGATTATCTCTTTTATATGGAGTCAAAACGCTTGGTGGATATGGATAAAGTTAAAGAGATAGCTGTTGAAAGAGTTGAAGAAAATGGCATTGTCTTTCTTGATGAGATTGATAAGATTGCAGGGGAACGGTCAAAATCAGGACCTGATGTATCCAGGGAAGGTGTGCAAAGAGACCTGCTTCCAATTATTGAAGGTACAAATGTGCCAACAAAATATGGTATGGTGGATACTACCCACATACTTTTTATCGCTTCTGGTGCGTTTCATGTCTCAAAACCCTCAGACCTTATTCCAGAATTACAAGGTCGCTTCCCCATCCGAGTTGAACTTCACAGCCTTGGTAAAGAAGAATTTGTGAAAATTCTCACTCTACCTCAAAATGCTTTAATTAAGCAATATACCGCCCTACTTGAAACAGAAGGAGTTGAATTGTCTTTTACCAAAGGTGCTGTAGAGGAAATCGCTCATTATGCCGCATTGGCAAATGCCAAGATGGAAGATATTGGCGCCAGAAGGCTTCATACAATTATGACAATTTTACTTGAAGACTATCTCTACAACTTACCTAATCCGAAAGTCAAAAGGGTAAAAGTTGGGAAACAAGATGTGCAAAATATACTTGGAAAAGTTTTAACTGATGAGGATCTGACTAAGTATATTCTTTAAATATGTAACACAATCCGGAGGAAAGTGAGAGGGGGTGACAAGGAGACAAGATGAAATGTAGAAAGGGAGAAGATGAGAAACG
Organism: Cloacimonadia bacterium; assembly: GCA_049975325.1. Taxonomy (GTDB): domain Bacteria; phylum Cloacimonadota; class Cloacimonadia; order JGIOTU-2; family JBNGDW01; genus JBNGDW01. The sequence continues at coordinate 14,868 of JBNGDW010000031.1, forward strand.
GAGAACGGATGTCCGTATTTGCAATCTTTCAATCTTCCATTATTCATTGCTTTTCTGCTTTCAATCCCTCAGAATAGGCAAACATATCTTCTAATGTGTCAAACTGATCGAAGAGGGCAAGGGCTTTTTGCAGTTGTTGGTCTTGCTTGACAGCAATTTTGTTACCTTCCTCAAGACCGAATTTATTACTTACAATCTGGGCTCCTAATGAATTTCTTAACCACTTCTCTGACTCTGCCAGTTCTTTTTCTGTATATTCTATGTCGTGCTCTTTAATATAATCTAAAAACTCATGGAAGACTTTGTCAGTAAGGGTAAAGTCCTTGTTTATCTCATTGTTTGCGAGAAAATTCACAGCAAAGGAGAAGAATAGATTTTTACTTCTCACAGCAACTTCAAAGGAATTGAGTGTATCTTGTTTTATTATTACATCTGGGGTAATACCTCCGCCACCATAAACCTCTCTTCCGCCAACGGTATAGAACACTTCTTTTTTCTCATTATCATTTTCATTATCTGTTTCTTTTTGTGCTTGCTCGCTTCTTGTACGACCTTTATCTATACATCTTCCACTTTTAATGTAATATTTCGATGTAGTGATCTTGAGTCCGTGCCCCATTGAAAGTGGGAAAAGCTGCTGAACAGAACCCTTTCCAAAGCTGTTTTCACCCACAATGAGTGCTCTATCCCAATCTTGCAGGGAGCCGGCAAAAATTTCAGAGGCGCTGGCACTGGCTTGATTTATAAGGACAATTATAGGGATATCTTCATTAAATGCATATGGGGTTCTGGTATAAAACTCTTGTTCAACGCCTTCCTGCCGTCCCTTTGTATAAACAACCAGCTTGTTCTCTGGCAGAAATTCATCTACAGTAGCAATGGCTTGACTTAGAAGTCCACCCGGGTTAAAGCGTAAATCTATCAGCACACCGTCAAGTCCTTCAGCATCAAGCTCACTAAGAGCGGCATGCAGATCATCACCTACTGAGGCATTGAAATTTGTAATTTTGATATAACCGATGCCATCCTTGATTTCATAGACATAAGGTACACCCTCTATTTTTACGATATCGCGCTCAATCTCAAACTCAAGCGGCTCCTCTATCCCTTCTCGTTGTACTTTGATTGTGACAGAGCTGTTTTTGGGACCGCGTAGTCGCTGGACAGCCAAGTCACTATCCCAACCTTTGGTAGAAGTACCATCCACACTTATAATTTCATCTCCCGCAAGGAGTCCAGCGTAGTATGCTGGTCCACTTTCGATAACTGACATCACAGTAATATAATCTCCCAATGCAGTAGAGATATGGATTCCCAAGCCGCCAAACTCGCCTTGAGTAGAGGTTCTTAATTCAGCAAATTCTTCTGCAGTGAGGAAGGTTGTGTAGGGGTCCATTGTATCCATCATTCCATCGATGGCGCCAAAAATAGTTTCCTCAGGGTCAATCTCTTCTACATAATATTGATTAATCTTGGTCAGCACCTCAGTAAATAGACGCATATAAGAGTATAAATCCTTACTTGAATTTTCAGCCTTTACAGAAGAAAATCTTCCAGTAAAGAATCCAACAACTAATAGGCAGGCAATTATGATTACTAAACTTTTTCGTTTCATACTAACCTCATTAATCTTATAGTTTTAATTATTTCTTATTTAGTTAAGGTATTTATTTCTGGTGATAAAAGTGGCGCTATATATGTCTTAATTTTTTTATGTAAACTTTCTATATCTTCCCTTCCATCCAGTACCTTGATTCGTTCAGGTTCCCTTTTTGCCAATTCCAGGTATGCTTGATGAACTTTTCGGTGGAATTCCATGTTTTCATTTTCCAGTCTATCAAAACTCTTTGCCAATCTGGCGAGCCCCTGTTC
>JBNGDW010000032.1:0-16497 GCA_049975325.1 Cloacimonadia bacterium
GCTTTTCTATATCCTCAGGATGGTTTTGAATCTCGCTATTAATCCTTTTAAGATCAGCATCAAGCTTTCTTATTTGCAATGCTGTAAGCAACTTCTCTGCCTCTCCAATGGTATATTGATTTTCTGTGAATAAAATATCTGCCACAATGCCTGATTCTTCTTCAGTAAAAGAATCCAAAAGTTGCGAGGCGTTCATCTCCCAGGTAGAAGAGGTCTCTTTTGCATATTTCTTAAGTAGGCTAACAAGCTTTTTATAAGTGGGATGTGAAAAATATTCCTCTTGGAGGGCATTAATTAGTTTTGTATTGGACTCTGGCATATTTAAGATTGTTTTGAGAAGCTCTTTCTCTTCTAAGGTTTGATCAAGATTGGGTAGGGGCGAGCCAGAGGGTTTCCGCCCATATTTTGGCTGGGGCAATTTGATCTCATTTAGCATATTGCTTTCGCTTATATTGAATATTTCAGCCACCTTCTGTGTATAGAGCTGCCGTTCGACTGGACTTTTTATAAGAGAAAGATCATCTATCAGTTCTTCAATAGCTTTCGTCTTGTTTTCCATATTCAAATCAGCGTTGTAAATTTCTTTAATAAAATCATAGAAATATCTGGCATTTTGTAGTTCTTCTTCCAGGCGGGCTTTGCCAAATTTATCCAAAAATGAATCAGGGTCAAGGTCATCCGGGAGCAAAACGATTTTTGGGTATACGCCATTTTCCAAACATGTCTTAATAGCGCGAACAGCAGCATCAATCCCTGCCCGGTCAGAATCATACATAATATAAAGATTTTGAGTGTATCTTGCAAGTAATTTTATTTGATTATCTGTCAGTGCAGTGCCCAGAGTTGCGACAACATTGCGAAATTCATGCTGATATACTTTCAGTAAATCTGTATTGCCTTCCACAAGGATGGCAAAATCTCGGGCTATAATTTCCTGTTTGGTTTGATATAGCCCGAAAAGATGATAGCGCTTCTGATATATAGGCGTTTCTGGAGAATTGATATACTTCGCCTGCCATTTGTCGTTATTTTGATAGATTCTCCCCCCAAAGGCAATAACTTTCCCATCTACTGAGAAGATGGGAAAGATAATTCGACCTTGGAATTTATCTATCAACTCATCATTTCGGGAAGTAAAAAGTCCACTTTTCAATGCCAAACTTTTATCTAACCCATTTTTTTTGAGATAGTTAAAAAGGGAGTTCTTTTGGTCCGGTGCTAATCCTAACTGGAAGGTATGTATTGTATCATCAGTAAGATGGCGGGAATAGAGGTATTGGAGAGCCGCTTCTTCTTTTTTAAGGTTGGCTCTGTAATATTTATGGGCAGATTGATAAAGGTCATAAAGCTGTATATATAAGGTCTGTCTTTCAGGAGATATTTCTCTTTCGGGAAGTGTAATTCCGACTCGACTTGCAAGTCTTTTAATAGCCTCGCTAAAACTGATCTTTTCATACTCCATAAGAAAGGTAAATACATTTCCTCCCTTGCCACAACCAAAACATTTGAAGATTTGTTTTGAGGGACTAACCATAAATGAAGGTGTTTTCTCCTGATGAAAAGGGCAGAGAGCCTTGTAATTTGCCCCGCTCCGCTTAAGGGGGATGTATTCGCCTATAACCTGGACGATATCATTCGCTGCACGTATATCGTCTATTATTTTTTGGTCATAACCCATTGCACCAGCTCCTGTTTTATACAGTATAAGATAAAACAGGAAAAAGACATATTAAATTTGTATTTTCAATCCATTTATTTTTTCTTTAATAGCCTTTCGGGGGAGATATCCTTTTGCCCAATTTTTCTAAGCCCAGTTGCTTTATTTGATCATATATTCTCTCTACCTCTCTTTCCAGCTCCTCGACAGAAGTATTTTTATTTGCGACAGTCTCTTTTACATATTTTTCAACCTTCTGATGATTGTTTCTGAATTTTTGATTTATATCTTTCCACGGAATATCTTTAAGAGCATTTGCAAATTTTGGATTATAATCCATAATACCCTTCACAAGAAGAAACGCTATGGCTGGATATCCTAGATAACCAGCCCAATAAGAGGCATTATCATTTGCCATAATAGCATTATTTTCAGGGTCATATTTGACGATATACTTTTTATTTCTTGTAGAAGAATAGACTTCTCCAGAATTGTCCGAGACAGAGATTCTATTATCAGCGATACTGCCGAGTGCTTCGTAAATTTTTATTTTTGGCGGTAATTTCCAGAGCATAATTGCTTCATCTCCTCAATATACTTTTTTTATCGCAGAGCAGCAACCGTTACTCCACTACCACCTTCGTCTTCTGGAGCAGAATGATATTCAGAAATTCTAGGATCAAGTTCGAGATGGTTCCATACCTTTTTTCTGAGTTGTCCAGTTCCTTTGCCATGTAATATACGGATTTGCTGCCGATTTAGAAGTAAAGCCCTATCTATATATCGATCTATTTCCTGGCGTGCTTCCTCAAATGTCATTCCGCGGATATTCAGCTCGAGGCTAAGTTCATGGCTTACATCAGCATGCACAGTAATAGAGCTCTCACTCCGCGAGATTTTTCTATCCTTCAAATAATTTTCAGGCACTTTGTATAGATTTTTGGAACTTACTTTGTAGGTAACCCCGTCCACCAGAACCTGTGCAGAGTTTTTGTCAATAGCCTTTATGATTCCCACAAGATTTAATGGCTTTATAAATGCTAAGTCTTTAATATTTGGATTGGTTAGCGGTTCAAATTCTCGTGGTAAGAGTTTTTCTTTTTCCCGTTCGATTTTTTGCCGTTCGCGCCCGATTTTTTGTTTAACCTCTTTTACAGACGCATAGTTAATCTTTTTTTCATGTTTAATCTGGTTTTTGAGTTTACCAAGTTCGTGATTAAAACCCTGTTGAAGTTCTGCAAGATATTCCTCGGCTTCAGCAATGTACTGTTTTTTTAGTTCTTTTTCTTTCTCTTTCCACTCATCTTCCTTTTTTTGAAACGATTCTAATGCTTGCTTTGCCAGAGCATTTTTGATTTCGTATTCTGTAATCTGTTGTGAGAGTTCTACTCTCTGTTGCTCAACCTGTTTTAGAATTTGGCTTAGCTGCTGGCTTTCCTCATCCAATAGGCTGTGCGCACGGCGAGTTACTTGTTCTGGAAGTTTTTGCTCCCCAGCGATGTCAAGAGCATAGCTATTTCCTGGGAACCCTATATCGAGGTGATAGGTCGGGATAAGCCTTTTTTGATCAAATCTCATTGATGCATTTTCACATTGAGGATGCTCAGTGGCAAAGAGTTTTAATTTATTAAGATGTGTGGTAATAACTATAATGGATTTTTTCTCCAAAAGCATCTCCAAAATTGCTTGGGCAAGTGCTGCACCTTCCTCAGGATCAGTTCCTGTCCCAAGTTCATCAACGAGTATAAGACTGTGCCTGTCAGCATGTTGTAAGATATTCTTTATTCTTCGTATATGCGAGGCAAAGGTACTAATTGAATCTTCAATTGATTGCTCATCATTAATATCAGTGAAGATGTTCGAAAAAATTCCGATAGTGGCTTCTTCTGCAGGTATAAGTAATCCAGATAGTGCCATCAAGGTGAGCAGTCCCACTGCTTTGAGCGTGACTGTCTTTCCACCTGTATTTACCCCTGAAATAACGAGACACAAGTAGTCGGTTCCCAGAGTAAGAGAAAAGGGCACAATTTTTTCTTTACTATCAAGTGTGCTATAAAGCAGGGGATGCCGTGCATTTTTTAATTTAATAATAGGATCATCCTGTATAAGCGGTGGTTTGGCATCTATTTTTAGACTATATTTGCCAGCTGCATTTAAAAAATCTATCTGTTGCAAAATTTTGAGATTATTATATAGTTCTGGATAGAGAGTTTTAAGTTCCTCATATAGTTGAGAGAGTATCCTGCGAATTTCTCTTTTTTCTTCCTCTTCTAAGCTAATAAGTGCATTGTTTAGATCAACTATGCTGATAGGTTCGATAAAATACGAGGCTCCTGATTGGGAACGATCATGAATAATGCCTTTTAATACCCTTGTTCCTCCTTCTTTTACAGGGATAACATACCGTCGATCCCGAATGGTGATAATCTGCTCCTGAATGATATTTTTGTACTCTTTTTGGGTGATTAGTTTTTCTAAAGTTGAGTAAATTCTCTGCTTGGTATGCTCATATTGATGGCGGATGTTACTAAGAGCTTTACTCGCAGTAGATTTGATTTCCCCATTGGGCTCAAATGTTTTCTCGAATCTTTTTTCAAGGTCTTTGGTTGGAACAATTTTCTTGATCAGGGAGTAAAGATGTGGGTGTTGGCCTTTATGAATGGTGGTATTTGATCTGAGTATATGTGAAATCTTTATATTTTGATAGAAGGAGAGAAATTCGGGGATGGAGAGAGGCTCATTATGCGATAGTTTTAGGAAGAGAGGTTCGATATCGACAAGGCCGCTGATGTCAAATTGGTTACCCTGTCTTAGAAAATTATAGGCATCTTCAAGTAAAGCAAGACGACTCTCGATATCCTTTTTTGTGTGGAGCTGATGCAACTCATCTACAATATGTTCACCAAGAGGAGAGGTGCAATAGCTTTTGATCTGTGCCTGGACTTTTGTGAATTCTAACTCCTCAAACGCTTCTTTCATCTATGGAGTAGGTTGGGTTTCGATCTCTTCTTTTAATTCCTGAGTTTTTTTTGCTAATTGTTTATAGTATTTGTTATTTTTGATATGAGTATCAAGGTTGGTTGTCGCAAGGAAGTATGCAATACTTTTGTTATTCCACTTGATCACTTCTGCGTCAGTTATTACTTTCTTATTTTTGTCAGATAATGGTAGCCATTGTACGGTGAAAGTGATGAGGAAGATTAGAATAAGGGCTTTAGCTGCTCCAAGGAGGAATCCTAATATTTTGTCAAGTGAAGATAGCCGTAGTGCGGTTACCACCTTTTTTATTAAATTAACGATTAGGTTAAGGAGGATTATCACCACTATGAATATGAGAACTATGCCTATTATATTGATAACTGCTGCCGGGAGCTCAAATGTATCTTTGAAGAATTCAGAGACCTTGGGGCCCCATTGAACAGCGATAATCAAGGCGATTAGCCAGCCGACAAGACGAGTAATCCCATCAAAAAAACCCCTTTTTAGCCCTCTGATGCCAAGAAATATAATAAGTCCAAGTGCTATTAAGTTGACAATATTCATTTTTTGTGGCGTTATCTCAGGCTAAATTGAAAAGAGCCATCTGCAATGATGCCTTTTTGGGCTGAATACAGATTCTCAACATTTTTTATAGCAAGCAAGTAGCCCCCGGATCTTCTATTGTTAATCGAGTTTACTTATTATCAGTCAATTGGTATGAATTAGAGGTGCGTTTCAAAACCATAAATTTTCGCTACAGTTTTATCTTGCCCTCTGCTGATTTCTCTTGATTTTCCTTAATGTGGCATTCATTTCGCGACGCTTTTTATCACTAGGCTTCTCATAATACCTATGTTTTTTGACATCCGAAAGCACGCCTGCTCTTTGTACTTTTCTGTTAAACCGTTTAAGCGCCTGATCAAATCTTATATTTTCTTTAAGGATTACCTCTACCACAAATATCACCATCCTTCAAATTTTTACTTTAATTTATTGCTTATTGCAATTATGTCAATTATTTTCCTTTTGAGGAGGAAATGGAGTAATTGTTTAGCAATATTATTGTCTTATCGATTGGCTCCCGAAAAGCCACCACTTATTTGGGGAGCATCTATTTTAATAGATCATCTTCGGCAGATCAAATAATACCTTGAAACCGTGTGTCCTCTGACGAGACTCTAACTTTTTTTATAGTGTTTTTTAAGTTCAACCTCGAATTCTTTGGTAAGTTGGTCCGGCTCATATTCAGGAGCAGATTCAATCTTATCTTTAGTAAGGTCTACATCTAATCTGTTTTCACTCCAGTCCACTCCTTTTATGTAGCGGCTTGGAATTAGCTTACTGACCTGTTTTCTATTGAGCACAATGTAGGCTATAGTCCGGCGTTTGGTGTTCATAAGAAAGTCTTCCACATATCCTGCCTTTTTCTCATCTTTTGTAATTACGATATAGTCAATAATCTCTCGTGCGCTTCGTAGGTGCCTATCGAGTTGTTCTTCTTCGGTCTCAGCTCTGGTAGATTCCTCTTGTATGTCAAATGCTGGGAGAGGGATAAAGTCATCACCAATTGGCCATGAGTAATATTTGAAAAGTTCAGCCTGCTTTTGCAGAGAGACTGGCTTATCTAAATCAATACATGGGCTGTTTTTTATCTTTTCCTTTGTGAGATCTACAGGAAATTTGTGTGCCTTTATCCCAGGTTGCCCTATAGAATTAGGAGAAATAAGCACTCTCTTGCCGCTAAGCCAGGTGCCTGTAGAAACCACTACATATCGGATTTTCCAATTTCGGTCGTCAAAAAAGATATCATGAATCTTTCCTATATCACCGTCAATTGCTTGAACTTTATAGCCGATTAAATCTTTTACTTTGTATACCATTTAGGCTCCTTTATTCTCCTAGCGAGCCAGGAGGAATTATAAATATCTGTTAAGTGCTTGCATTATTTAGAAAGGTTTTTAGCCTGCAAGCCAGCAATTTTACCAAGATTTTATTACCCATTTTCCCATCCATACTTTGGATTTAAAAAGGGAACAACTTGTTTACTGGGTCAAGTTTTTTGTTTCAGGGGTTTACAAGACTTTTTGCAGGAATTTGCCAGTATATGATTTTGAGTTCTGGGCAATTTCTTTTGGAGTACCGGTAGCAATAATTTCTCCCCCCTGGTCTCCTCCCTCTGGACCTAAGTCTATAATATAATCTGCACATTTTATAACATCAAGATTATGCTCAATTATTACTATTGTATTACCTTTATCGACAAGTCTGTTTAGCACAGTGATTAGTTTTTTTATGTCATGAAAATGGAGTCCTGTGGTGGGTTCGTCCAGTATATATAATGTTCTGCCTGTGCTTACCTTACTAAGTTCGCGGGCGAGTTTTACTCTTTGGGCTTCGCCACCTGAGAGGGTAGTAGAAGGCTGTCCAAGCTTGATATATCCGAGTCCAACATCAATAAGTATTTGTAATTTCCGCTTTATAGAAGGTATGTTTTCAAAGAATCTGAAGGCTTCTTGCACATCCATATTGAGTACATCATCGATGTTTTTGCCTTTATATCTGATTTGGAGTGTTTCTTTATTAAATCGTTTTCCTTGGCATGCTTCACAGGTTACAAATACATCAGGGAGGAAGTGCATTTCGATTTGCCGCACTCCACTTCCCTGGCAGGCTTCACATCTACCCCCAGGAAGATTGAAGCTGAATCTTCCTAGTTTATAACCTCGCACTTTTGAGGCAGGTAGTTTTGCAAATATTTGCCGAATGTGGTCAAAAACCTTTGTATAAGTTGCAGGATTTGAGCGTGGGGTTCTACCAATCGGGTCCTGAGTGATATTTATCACTTTATCCAACTTATGCGTATTTATGACTCTACTATACTTACCTTCTGGGTGGTTGCTTCTGTAAAGGCGATTTGCAAGTGCAGGATATAGGGTTTGATTTATCAATGAACTCTTCCCAGAGCCTGAGACCCCGGTGATGCAGGTGAAGATTCCCAGTGGGATTGTAACATCAATATTTTTAAGATTATTTTGTGCAACTTTTTCTATTTTTATGTACTCCCCGTTATTTTGCTTGCGATAGGAGGTTGGGGCGGAAATAGAAAGCTTGTTGCTAAGATATTTTCCGGTAAGGGAATTTTCATTCTCAATAATCTTGTTTAATGAGCCCTGAGCAACAATTCTTCCGCCATAGACACCACCTAAGGGACCAAAGTCGACGATATGATCTGCATTCCGGATCATTTCTGCATCGTGTTCTACAACGATTACGGTATTCCCAATAGCCCTTAGATCCAGCAGCATATTGATAAGTTGTTTGTTATCACGCTGATGTAAGCCGATTGTAGGTTCGTCCAGTATATACATTACTCCTACCAGACCGCTACCTATCTGGCTTGCAAGACGAATTCTTTCGGATTCGCCACCTGAAAGCGTTGGAGCACTTCTGTCCAAAGTTAGATAGTGCAGACCAACATTAATCATAAATTGCAGTCTGGCCTTAATCTCTTTTACAAGCTGGGAGGCAATAATTTCCTTATTTCCGGTAAGCTGGAGATTTTCCATAAAACTTAGGAGATATCGAACTGACATTTGTGAGAGCTCAACAATAGATTTCCCATTAATCTTAACATGACGGGCTTCAATACGAAGTTTTGCACCACCACAATCTGGGCAGGGTTTTTCACTAAAAAAGCTGAGATAATATCTTTTCATAGACTCGGAGCGAGTCTCATTAAAACGGCGAAGAATAGTGGGAATGAGGCCTTCAAATTGAGTTAAAATATGTCCTGAACTTGATATTCCATCCCATGCAATACGGAATCGTTTGCCCTTAGAACCATACAGGATTGCATCTCGAGAGGCTTGCGAAAGGTCTTTCCATGGTGTTGAAAGAGAAAAACCGAACTCATCTGCAAGCTGGCGTAGTATTGAATATGTCCATGAACGACGTTTACTTTTAAGTTCACCCCAATAAGAGACAGCACCATCAAGTAGTGATTTTGATTTATCGGGGACAATCTTGTCTATATCAAGTTCCATTTTACTACCAAGCCCATTGCAGGTTGGGCACATCCCTAAGGGGCTATTGAAAGAAAACATCTGCGGAGTAAGTTCTGGATAACTTATGTTACATCTGGGACAAGCATTTTCCTTGCTCAAGAGCTGGGTTTTGCCTTCCTGGGGATAATCAATCATGACAGTACCATTGCCCACATCTAAAGCAATCTCCATCGAATCAGCCAGGCGAGGTTCGATTCCGTTTTTGATCACGAGGCGGTCGATAACCGCTTCGATATTATGCTTACTTTTTTTATCCAGAATAATATTTTCATTCACATCTCTGACAATACCATTAACTCTGACACGCACAAATCCATCACGTTTAACCCGTTCAAAGACATCTTTGTGTTCCCCTTTTCGCTCTCTTACCAAAGGAGCCAATATCTGTATTTTTGTGCCTTCAGGTAAGCCAGCAAGGTGGTCAACCATTTGATCAAGGGTCTGGGAACTTACAGGATCGCCACAATTGTAACAATATTGTGTGCCTACCCGGGCGTAGAGCACACGAAGGTAATCGTAGATTTCTGTAACAGTTCCCACTGTGGAACGAGGATTGTGGCTGGCAGCCTTTTGCTCTATTGAAACAGCAGGCGACAGCCCCTCAATATAATCTATTTTGGGTTTTTCCATCTGCCCAAGGAATTGGCGTGCATAAGAAGAAAGCGATTCTATATAGCGTCGCTGTCCCTCTGCATACAATGTATCAAAGGCGAGGGAGGACTTCCCCGACCCACTTACTCCCGTAAAGACAATTAAGCTATTCCTGGGGAGAGTTATATCTATGTTTTTTAAATTGTGCTCTCTGGCTCCTTTTATAATAATATTTTCTTTCATATTCAGTCTATATATTAAGAAATCTTGATCGCGTTATATTTTTAATATAAAATTTTCTAAAATTTCATACCTATTGTCAAGAGTAATGTTTGGTAGAGAAAATGGAGAGTGGGTGAAAAGGAGACTAGGAGACAGGAAACTGGATGACTGGGTAAAAAGGTGAAATTGGGAAGATGGCTGAATTCAGGTTTATCCCGAATCAGAAAAAAACACAAAGCCCTCAAAGAGCACAAAGAAAAAATATTTAAAAAATTGAAAAAACTTGGCGGGAATTTTTTGAGGTAATCTTTTTGATTCAAATGTTGGTTTCATTAAAATAAAATCTTCTCCGCCAGCTGGTGGAGGAGAAGGAGGTAGAATATTAATTGGAGAATAAATATGAAAAAGATGCAATTAAGAATTATTCTTTCGTTTTGTTTTATTATTTGTAAATTCTTATGCTCTTGAAGAAAACAAAAAACCTTTCGTTGAAATAAATATTAACAATAATCCGTCATGTAATACTTCTCTAGAAAATATTGCAAAAGCAGAAATATGGAATTTGGAGAATGAACCCAACATTTTAATAAATGGAGAGAATTTTTCGGATGGTTTTCACATAATTCGAATCATTATTGACGGTAAAATAATCGCAGAAGAGAAAATTAATCCTATAAACAATATTTTCGAGAAGAAATTCAATTTAAAAAAACCATTAAAAAACTTAAATCCAATAATTGAGATAAAAATTGATGATGATTTTACACAAATATTTAATGTTCAATTAAACAAACTCTATGGGAATGTTAAATATTTTAACGGAAAACCTGTAAGTGAACCAATAATAATTGCAGACGATATACTCACCATTGGAGATAGTTTAGGTTATTTTGAGATTTGCCTTTCTAAAAAGAAATACACCGTATTGGTCTTTGATAAAGATTACTCAAAAAAAAACATTAGAATGTTGTCTATATGATGTCAATTTATCAAAAGACGCAAACGTAAATATTTTAATTGATAAATTAGAAGTATACCAATTACATGGCTGGCAAGGCTTCTCATCAACATACTTACATTTTATTCCGATGTCTGTTAGCCGGGTTAATCGTATTGATAAAGAGAAATTTGGTAATCAGAAATTAATTGCATCTCAACCAGATGTTTGGCCTGAAATAAAAAAGGATGAAATAAAAGTATTTGTAAATGAAAGCGAAGTACCCGTATTAACTTTTTGCGTTAGTGATGATTTTTTATATGACGTAGATGGTAAATCTATAACTCGACCCGCCTATTTAATTTCAATTCCAAAAGTAAAAAACGCAGGTCAAATTATTAAAGTCCAAGTACAAGATAGTTTGCTAATAGATGGTAAAAAAATTATTGAAAAAGGTGAAGGCTATTATTTTGGTTTTTATTAACGGTAATATGATAATTGAAATCTCACTAACATGTGCGCCTTCGCTGGCGCATGAAGAGGAATTGGAAGAGCGCCGCGCACACGAACCCTTATGTGAAAGCTCTGGCAATGAAAATCTAACAGTAAAACTTAGCAAGTTTTAACCTGGTTGGGAGAAGATACAATGACTAATTTTCTAAAAACATATTTCTCACCTGAAAAGGAAGCAGCTAGACTTGAGAAAAAATTGCAAGAAGCTATTTCAGCTAACAATCAGCAAGAGCTAATTTCTATTTTTTGCAAAGAGTTTATGCTTCTATTTAGGAAAAAGAAGGCCCAACTCCTTTCCAATTTAGTTCTATCATATGACTCCAAGATTGAGAATATCACCTCAATAGAAAACAAAATTTCATCTGTCTACCTTAAACAAGCTGTCAATTTCTTGGAAGAAAACTAACTTGATTCCGCTGCACTTAAGGTATAGTGACTATTTTGGATTTGATATGGAAGCCATAGAAATTCTAGCAAAGCGAGGTCGAGCTAATGAGCTAGCTATCCGCATGACAAAGAACAATATCATTGATAAAGAATCATTACAAACAGCTATAATATGTTGGGAAAACATATAATGGAGATATTACAAAAGCCCTACAATGGACAATGTCCTCAAAAATATAGCTAAATTTTCGCCAGAGAGTATTCCAGATAATCCACGAGTAAGAAAGACTGTTGGACAATTTTAAAAAGCCGTTTTTCTATATGTCAAAGAAAGAGATTTAGGCAATGCTACAATAGGTGCGATGGAATTAGCAGATGTTGCGAAATGCGAGTCTTCCGAGAGAGAAGAAATCTTATTGCTGGGTCGTCATCAACATTTCGATAGAAAAATTGCTTCTGCTACATCGGATGAAGATATTAAGTCAATATATAGAGAGAGGGTAAAACTTGAGGAAAAAGCTGGACATTTTGAAGAAGCTGGGAGAATCTTGGATCAAGAGATCGCAAATTAAAAAGAAAAACGTGGATAAATCATGTTTACAGGTATAATTCGTAACTTAGCACAGGTTGAGAGAATTTTTCATAAAAGGAATTCACTCTTTTTGACTATTGATAGGAGCAATTTAAATGCACGCCTGTCAGCAGGGGATAGTGTCGCATGTAATGGGGTATGTTTGACAGTGGTGGATACAGAAAAATCTACTTTTACGGTTGAAGTTAGCAAAGAGACTAAGGAGAAGACAAATCTGGCTTTATTGGCGGCTGGTGATGAACTCAATATAGAATTGCCAGTTACTCCTGAGACCACCTTTGATGGTCATCTTGTTCAGGGACATGTTGATACCACTGGAAAGATAGCTTCTTTGCGACATGAGGAAACAGAACTTTTGATGGAAATTTTGTACCCCTCACAGTACAAAATCTATGTTGTTGAAAAAGGCTCTATAGCTATAAACGGTATTAGTTTGACTATTATAAAGCCAAGCGCCAGAACTTTTTCTGTGAATGTAATCAGTTATACATTGGAAAATACAAACCTGAAAAAAGCTCGAGTAGGTGATATCGTTAACCTCGAGTTCGATTTGATAGGGAAATATATAGTCAATTATCTCAATAATTATACCAAGGAGATAAATCTCCTGAAATTATTAAAGGAATGAATCAGCGGTACAAAAAAATCAGGAATTTTTTAATCTTTTTATGGCTTGGTATACTCCTTCTATCATGCGGAAAGGAAGAGCCTCCCACAGGTGGTCCTGTGGATACTGTTCCACCGGAGATAGTTCATACAGTACCCTCTCATTTAAGTAAAAATGTGGTTACGGATAAGATTGAAATTCATTTTTCAGAGCCTGTTGAACAAAATTCTTTTGAGGCGGCTTTCAACATCTGGCCACCAATTGGGCGGGAAAAATTTGATTGGAGCCAAAAGAGTGTTACCATTCACCTCCTAGAACCTCTCCAGCCTTCAACTACCTATTATGTTACAATTGATAGGAATTGTCGTGACTTACGGACGAACCGCCTTAAGGATGTGTATCATTTTGTTTTTTCAACTGCTGATGAATTTCCAGAGAATTCAATCACAGGAAGTATATCTTTCGAAGATGATTTTCTACCTGAGAAGGGACAAATATATATATCTCTTTATTCTGCTGCGGACTCTCTCCTCGTTGCAAAGACGACTCCTCGTGCTAATGGCGCATTCCAATTTGGTTATTTAGAATCAGGGGATTATCTGCTTTCCACCTTTCATGATATTAATGATAATCTCGAATATGATATGGATAAGGAGTCCTGGGCTGAGAAGCCTGTTGACTTAAAAGTTCCCAGGGTGTTCATGCCTCTTGAGTTAAGTCTGCAAGATACTATAAAACCAGCTCTTAAACAAGTCCTATCCCAAACTCAGAGGGTTATAGAGGCAAGATTTACAGAGCCATTACAAGCGGTGGGAAATATACAAATCCTTAATAAGGAGGATAGAACTGCTCTGTCAGTGATAGATTCTGTACTTGCAAACGATGTTTTATCTATTTTAACTGCACCGCCTGATACAGTCTCATATATGCTTTATGTTTACGATTTTGTTGATAAGAAGGGTAATGTAACAGCAATCGATTCTGCACAATTCAGAAATACACTTCCTGCGGACACAACTGCTCTTGTGATCATATTCCATACTCCAGAGGACGGTACAACAGTAGAAACTTTATTACCTACTTTTCAAATAGAATTTAATAAGATGGTTCCTGCCCAAAATATTTATTTCAGCCTCGTCAACACCGAACAAAACAGTGAAGTTTCATGCCATTTACATAAAATTGATGGAAACAAATTCAATATTATCCCCGAAGCCCCTCTTCAAAATTATGTACCCTACCGACTTACCATCTTTCAGGATACCTCTGATTATGCAGGAAACAGGTTAGCCAGCCAGCTCGTAGTTAATATCTTGCCAATTATTTTAGAATAGCTTATTTCCAATATTTTAATTCTAATTCACCATCCTCAATCACCAGATAGGAATAATGCTTTATCCAATCACCGAGATTGATATATGTTCCTGAATCAAATTGTAAAATCCTTGGTTGATGGATGTGTCCCATTATTACATAGTCGAACCCTTCGGCAAATTTTTGCTTTGCAAAATCAGTTAATCCTTTTTCCAGCCATATTCTTTTTTGAGGGGTTATTTGCCTTTTTCTGCTTGAGCGGGACATCCATTTGCCCCAGGGTAAGCCAATATCTGGATGGACAAATTCAAGTACCATATTTATAAGAGGATTTCGTAAAATATTTTTCAGTATACGGTATCGGAGATCGTTTGTGGTATACTGATCTCCGTGCGCTACGAAAAACCTTTTTCTATTGTGAGTAAATTGGTATGATTCTTGAGATACTTTTGCAGATAGCTCCTTTTGAAAAAAGTCCTTAAATTTAAAGTCGTGGTTTCCTGCTAAATAGATTATCTCGGTGCCTTTTTCTGCAATGAGTTTTAGTTTTGCCAGTGTTGTAAAGTACGGTTTGGGAATAACCATTTTATATTCATACCAAACATCAAAGAGATCTCCAGCAATAATAAGTTTATCTATTTTTGTTTCACCTAAATAGTCAAGAAAGGAATATAATTTTTTTAGTTTTTCTCGTTCTTCCTCGTCTAAGTGGAGGCGTTGATGCACATCTGAGAAGCAGATGATTTTCATAATTATCTCTTAATGAGTCAGGACATAGTAAACAATATTTATTCCCATTTTGAAAGCAAGTTCCCGTATTTCTGGGGGGTCGTTATGTGCCTGTGGAGATGCCCAGCCATCGCTAATATTTGTTTCATAGGTGTATAGAACTATCATTCTGCCGAAATCGTCGAATAGAGCAAAAGCCTGAGGCCTTTTGCCGTCATGCTCATGAATCTTTGGCAAGCCATTTTCAAAATCGTAAAAACAGTGGAAAAGATTGTGAGCAGCTGGTAATTCTTGTAATTTTTTATTGGGAAAGACCCGTGCAATTTCGCGTCGGAAATGCCCGTCCATACCATAGTCATCATCGACATATAGGAATCCACCTTTGGCGAGATAATTCTGTAAATTTTCTATCTCTTCTTCAGAAAAAGTAATATTGCCATGCCCTGTTATATATACAATTGGATAGTCAAAAATTCGGTTATCTTTAAGAGATACAATTGTCTGGTCCTCAGCAGTCTTGATAGTTGTCCGTTGGTTAATTTCCGTACATAGATTCGGAATAACGGATGGATTGTTATACCAGTCTCCTCCACCATCATATTGGAGTCTACCTATAGTGAGGTTTACTTCGGCAGTTAGCTGGCTGCAATATAGCAAGATAGCCAAACTTATAAAAAAACTTAATTTTTTCACAGGGAAAAAGTAGACAGATAGCTGATTTTATGTCAAGTCTTTGGAGACTTCATTCTATAATTAGAAGTAAGGTGGGGGCACCATTAAATTATCTTGACAAAAGTATAAAAAATATAATCATTTATACAAATGAAAGGGCGATTAGCTCAGTGGTATAGAGCGCCTGCCTTACAAGCAGGAGGCCACTGGTTCGAATCCAGTATCGCCCACCATTTGTGTTTTGGCAAGATAATTTAATTGTCTGGGACAAAAAAACAGCGGAGGTGAGAGATGAACAGGCCGGTAAACAAAACAATATTTGCTTATGTTTTGTGCTTGATTTTTATAGTCATCAGTACAGTCCGTATGGCAGATAGTTTAGCAATAGAAGATCCTACTTCAAGTATAGACACTACAAAATATGAAGAAAGGAGTAAAGATATGGCACTAATAATTAAAAGTCCGGCGTTTGAAAATGAGAAGAAAATCCCTGTAAGATACAGCTGTGACGGAGAAAGTGTTTCTCCACCACTTTTATGGGAAGGGATTCCTGACAGTGCAAGAAGTCTCGTGCTGATTAGTGATGATCCGGATGCTCCTATGGGGACATGGGTACATTGGGTTGTCTATGATATTCCTCCAACAATTACAGAGTTCCCGGAGAATATTCCGCCCGTTAAGGACTTAGCCGGTCTTAAGGAGCAAAATCTTGGTGGCAAACAAGGGAAGAACAGCGGTGGGAAGATCGGATATTATCCACCATGTCCGCCTTCTGGTACACATCGCTACTTTTTCAAGCTCTATGCACTTGATACCGTGCTTGATATTGAGCCCGGTGCCACCAAAAATGAGATTCTGCAAGCGATGAATGGACATGTCATAGCCGAGGCACAATTAATGGGATTGTATTCTCGTAAATAATTTTGTCAGTTGACAGATGTAATCCGAGTTATCTCTCGTTTCGAATTATTACTTGTTTTTAAAGCTCTGAAGGTATAAAGAAAGCTTAATATATTTTTGCTGATTCTTTGCCTGCGAGTACACGGAGGGCATTTTCTGCCAGGGCGTACATCTCGTCTGCTCCTGCGAATACAAGAACAGGTGCAATAAATTTTACTCGCTCTTTGATCCAGTCCACGAGCATCTTTACATATGCAGCATTACCAGTGATAATAATTGCCTCCACCTCTCCTTTAATCACGGTTGCCATAGCACCTATCTCTTTGGCGATTT
>JBNGDW010000033.1:0-13012 GCA_049975325.1 Cloacimonadia bacterium
ATGTATCATCGACAAAAATTGCTCTATCAGAATCAGAATTCAATCTTGCTGCCATGTTTACTACCACCATTTTGATTCCACGAGCAAGCACATCAGGAACAAAATCATGTCCATCAAATTTTGCTCCTTTTAGAGCAAAAAAAATACCATGAACATCTTCTGGAACATTCTTGGGCACTTGCCTGCTATCAATAAAAACTTTATTGAACTTCAAATCTCTTTCTTGGGAGGTTGTCCCTTGTATGGCTTTTACTATCTCTTTAAGACTAATAAAATTCATTTTATCTGACTTGATAGATATTTTTTTAATTTTTGCCTATAATCTCCATACTGGTCAAGTTTTACTATTTCGGACTGCATTACATCTTAGGAATAGCATTTTTTTCATTCATTATCAAAAGGATATGGAAATCCTCTAACATTGTCGTGCCTGGCTTTGGAAATTGATCTGTGACTACAGAGCCATCGCCAGTGATAGCATAGGATATCTGTTGCTGGGATAAGAGTTGTTCTGCTTCATCTACGGAGAGACCTATACAATCTGGCACAAGCACATATTCCTGATTTACCTGTTTTATATGGGTCAACAAATGAGAATTTGGAAGTACAATTATTTCTTGCACGATTTTTTTGAATGTAGGAGCGGCCGAGAGACTGCCATAGCGATAATTATATACGGGTTCATCAAAGAGTATAAGCATTACAATTTCTGGATCTTCTACCGGAAAAAATCCCACAAAAGATGCAACATATCTATCTTCCTTATAACCTACTCCATCATTTCTGAGTTTTTCTCCCGTACCTGTCTTGCCTGCGATATTCACAAAATCAAGATGAGCTGGCTTTCCTAATCCTTCTTCAACTACTGCCTGAAGAATAGCCTTAAGGGTATCCAATGCGGGTTGAGTTCCTATAGAACGAATTACCTGCTTATCAAATTGCTTAACCACATCTCCATCCTTTCTTATTTCTTTTACAATATTAGGATAAAGTAGGTTGCCTCCATTTGCAAGAGCGGCATGAGCATAAGCCATCTGAATTGCAGTGACTGATATCTCCTGACCAAAAGAAAGTGAATGTTTAGAGAAGCTTGACCATTCTGATAGCGGACGCAGCAAACCTGTCTCTTCACCTGGAAGCTGGACACAGGTTTTACATGAAAAACCGCATGAAATAAGATGGCTGTAAAATTCTTCCGCAGATAATTTATCGACTACGCGTGTTATCCCAACATTACTTGACTGGGTAAGCACCTCTTTAAAACTGAGAGTAGTATGCGGAGTTACATCAGAAATAGTACGTGCGCCAACTTTTCTGGTATTACAATCAAGAATATCATCCGGTTGAAATAGACCTTTTTCCAACGCTAGAAGAGCAGTAAAAGGCTTCATAATGGAGCCGGGTTCAAATAACCAGCTAATCGGCAAAATTGGATTTGCATGCATAGAAAGGGTTGCAGCAGATGTATCGCTCGCAGAAAAACCTCTCATTGCTAGTATATCACCATTTTGGGCAGATATGATAATCCCGATTGCATGTTTTGCACCATATGTCCGGAGTCCTTCGAGCAAATTTTTCTCCAGTATAGATTGCATCTGTGTATCAATAGTTAGATATACTGAGTTCCCTGGGATTGGCTCTTGCCTATCCATATTTTCAAAATGATATCTCTCACCAGTGCCGTACTGAACAACTTCAACCCATCCATCTGTGCCTGTAAGGACATCGTCAAAAGACCGCTCTATACCACAAAGTGCTCCATTAGTGGAATAAAGTCCAATAAGAGGTCCTGCCAGGCTTCCTCTCGGATAAACCCGCGTAGATTGCCATGGATATGCGGTGACCCCTTGTATCTTCTCCTTCTCTATATCTTTCACAATAGCCTCTTTGGTCCTTGCACCAAGGTTTACTATAAACTCAAATCCATTAGGATAGGCAGGTGCGTAAGAACGAATCTTCTTAAGATAAAATTCTTTATTCTTACCCGTATGGGTACTTACAATTTCGGCAATCTTTTCATAAATATACTCTTTCTCCTCAGTAGTGACTGAATCGCTATAGGCAAACGAAATTACTGAGGGACAAAGTTCTAACTTAAAAAGTTTTTTATTCTCAGCAAGTGGAACTCCATTTCGGTCATATATAATTCCTCTTTCTGCAGGGATTACTACCTTTTTGTTTCTGTACCGCCCATATTTATCATAAAAATCAAAAACATCCAGAATCTGGATTGCAAAAAGACGATAGACAATAACTAAAAAAATTGCTAAAAAACAGAGCTTTAATACGAAAATTCTCCCTTCTGTAGTTAGCATAGCAATCCTATAATAACTTTATCCCAGATTCACAACAATTTTTATACTTTAATTATCCGCTGCCACTGCTTCTGGAGAAAAGAAATCCAAAAAGGAATAGTTATATTTCCCGGGAGACACGGTATATCTTTGGACGCATATAATATCCTCAGATCCCGGGAATCTCATACCTAACCTTTTCTGGGCAAGTTCTATTATACGGGACTCATTAGAGAGATTGCTCACTTCTATACGCAATTCTGTGAGAATCTCCTGATTGATTTCAAGTATTTGATCCAGTTCCACCATTTCTTTCTGTTGTGATAATAAGATTGATTTTTGAAGCAAGGAGAGTGTTATAAACATAAATAAAGCAAAAATCACTATAACAAATATATTTTTCATAGATTTGTCCTTTCTGCTGCCCTTAACCGAGCAGTCCTTGCTCTTGGATTATTCTTAATTTCCTCTGAACTGGGAAATCTTGCCTGCTTTGTTATTATTTTAACTCGCTTTTTTTTATCACACACGCACTTAGGTAACTTTGGTGGACAAATACATTCCAGGCTTTCATACCTAAAAAATTCTTTTACAAGCCTGTCTTCTAAAGAATGATATGAAATAACAACGATTCTTCCTCCTGGATTTAGCACCTCGACCGCACCTTCCAGAGCCTTACTGAGAGAGAGCAGTTCTTGATTTACCTCTATTCGTATAGCCTGAAATACTCGGGCCACTGATTTAAATGATAACTTAGGAGGTACTGCGCTCTCTATTATTGAGCGCAACTCACCTGTGGTCTGAATCGGATGTTCAGACCGAGTTTGAATAATCCGATTGGTAATTCTTTTCCAATAACGTTCCTCACCATATTCTCTGATAACCCTCTGCAGCTCCCTTTCTGGATAGAAATTTACAACTTCATAGGCTGAAAGATTTTTGGATTGGCAATCCATGCGCATATCTAATTTTGCGTCTTGCTCAAAACTAAAACCTCTCGCCCCTTTTTCCAATTGATGTGACGAAACTCCTAAGTCAAAAAGTATGCCATCTATACTTGTACATCGGTTTAGCGCCAGTGCAGAAGTAAGATATGAAAAGTTTTTGTTTACAAATACGATTCTATCTGAAAAATTATGCAGTCTCTTCTTCGCATACTCAATTGCTTCTTTATCCCGATCGAAGGCTATTACCTTTATATTTGGATTCACTTTAAACATTTCCACAAGATGGCCTCCACCCCCTAATGTGGCGTCCACATAAGTACCATTCTTATGTAGATTGAGCAGTTCAACTGCTTCCTTGCGCATAACCGGTATATGATATGTATTCATTATAATAGATGGGCGTTTCCCTGAAGTATCTGGTCGTATGTTTTATCAGCCTCTAAGAGATGCTTCTCGAAATTCTTATCGTTCCATAAGGAAAAATATTTCCCTTCACCCAGAAATATGACTTTATCAGTGATTCCAGCCATCTCCACAAGATTCTTAGGAAGAAGAATTCTCCCGGGTCCCTCTATAGTTAACATAGCAGCATAGAGTCGGAAGGCTTTTAGTAGAGTCTTTTCATTTCCATCTCCTTGTTCCAATCTGGCTTCCAGTTCTTTCCAATTATCAAGCGGAAAAATATAGATAGTATTATGTCTACCCCTAACGGCTACAACCTTATTTTTTGAAGCAGGAGAGAATTGATCGCGAAGTGCCTGAGGTATACTAACTCTACGATTCGAAATCGAATTCTTAAACTGTCCCAAAAAAGTTCCGGACATAATGCCCCCTTGGATACCACTTAATGCACATAAATGAATATTTTTGACATCTAATGCCAAAATGATACACACTCATAAATCTTGTCAAATTTTTTTTTCAAAAAAATTAAAAAAACTTTTTACCCCTGATTAGGATTACAAATTGAGGCGAAATATTTTGCGGATTTGTTAAAAAGATATAGTGTTTAACTCCCTTTAATGTAGTAAATTACGCTTTGATAAACTTATTGGAAAAATTTTGGGTAAGGACAGAGTCAGATAAGAATATATTTCTTACAATTTGTATAAATTGGGGAAGGTTAATATGTTTGTTGTGCAAATATGTGCGCAATGATCAGGATACTGTATGCGTCAACCTGCCTGCCCCGTAAGGAGTGAAGCGACTGTTATTTGTTTTCCTAAAGAATTGTTTCCGTCCTCCTTTTCTCCATTTCTCCCTTACTCCCACTCACCCCGTCTCATCTTTTCTCCGTCTTCCGTCCTCCGTTTTGCGGCAAAAAAATAAAAACTTTGACAAATTAAAATATACTACACCAAATTTGTAATCCTAAGATTCATTATAATAAATCTTAATTTTATTAAACAGAATGAGTAGTTAAAGTTTTAAATTCCAAAAAAGTTTTAGGAGGCTTAATGGCAAAGAAAATTGGCTCAGCTAAAGAAGTAACCCTGATAGAGGTCTTGATGGTAATTTTGATTGTCGGAGTTATAGTAGTTTTGATTATTCCGGCTATGGCTGATCGGCAAAAAATAGAAATGATTAACGAGGAACTCCTTCCCACAGTTAAAACCATTCAGCAAAAGAATGAAGAGTTTCGGGCAGAATACGACGACTATGCCTTTGATATTAGCCAATTAAACTTACAAGAACTCTCTGAAAAAAAATATTTTACCTACAGTTTAACAGATTCAACCATTGACGCCACAACAACCAAAGAGTTTGGAAAAGAGGGAGTAACCGTTCGATATAACTTTCTAAATGATGCATGGACAATCGAAGGTCCTGAAGGTGTAATTGACAGAAGTTGGCTCCCATAAACTCACCATATCCGCCAACTGGCGGATTGCAAGGCGTATCTTGTGAATCTCAACTCGCAGAAGATGATAACCTATTTGTAGTTGGGCTATTACCATTTCCATTTCGCAAAAGAAATGGCATATCCCCCTGCTTATATTAGCACAAACTAACCAATTATCTCTTGATAATGCATAATTTCCCCCTCTTACTACTCTATCCTGAAATCCATTATCATATTGGATGGTTATATCCCTTATATTACCGTAGGGTTCCGGAAATTATAGCAGATTTGCCAATCCGAATAGAAATACAAAAAAATCCCTCTATACCCATTCTTATAATTGTAAAAGATGCTCATAGATTTCCGGTTACCTTAAATAAAATCTATGTTTCTGTAGCATCTAAACAGCTCAATATGCAGAAAACAGTAGATTTGAACCACCACATAGAAAAGCGATATTTTAGCCAGATTATATCGCTTCCCTTCCCTCAAATAGATTTTTCGCAACCTGCTGATATCACTGTAACCTTTTATATAACTCGCAAGCAGGATGGGAAGAATTTTATCTTCCAAAATGATAATCTTCCGGGCATACATACGAGACTGCGTACTTTTCTTAGTATCGAACCTCTTCCTGGTGAGCCCCATTGGTATGCTGGTGAGACGCATTATCATTCCTTCTTCACAGAAGATCAAGTGGAATTTGGCGCTGATATAGATTCAGCGGTCCATCTTGCCAAACGAATGGGTTTACAATGGCTACTGGTTACCGACCACTCCTATGATCTCGATGACAGTGAAGAGAATTTTCTGACCAATGATCCCCTTTTGCCAAAATGGCAAAAAATCAAGCGACATGTTAAAACTATTCAGAAAATGGAAAAATTCCCTATGATATGTGGCGAAGAAGTTTCTTGTGGAAATAAAAAAAATAAAAACATACACCTGCTGGTAATCAATAATGAGCAATTTATCGAAGGCAAAGGTGATAGCGCTGAACATTGGTTTCACAATGCGCCAACTTTATCATTGGCAGAAGTGATGACAAAAATCGAGCAAGATGCAATTGTGATAGGAGCACACACTGCTGATGATCATCAAGATCCCATTAGCACCATTTTACTTAAAAGAGGTGTATGGTCAGAAGAAGACATTACTAATGCAAATATTATCTATATTCAAATCTTGAATGAAGATACACCAAGAAAGATTGACTCTGCAAAAAAAAGCTGGGTATCTCTCCTGCTGAAAGGGTATAAGGCTCTTGCTTTGGCTGGTAATGATGCTCACGGCTACTTTAATCTCACCCGAAAAATTGGTATCCCATTCCTTAATCTTGCAAAATCCCAAAAACAGATATTTGGAAACCTCAAAACATTTATAAAAGCTGATACTCCTCTCACAGGGGAAAATTTTGTAGATGAGTTTAAGAAAAATAGAATCATTATCTCAAACGGACCCTTTGCAAGGTTTATGATAAACGAGTATGAAATTGGCTCAACAATATATGCAAGGGAAAATAACGAACTTAAAGTGGAAATTTATGCTTGCTCATCTGAAGAATTTGGTTTGTTAAAAAGCATTAAACTTATATCAGGGAAAACGGAAGATCAAAATGAAATGGTGGAGAAGGAATGGCAGATTATGCATTATAAGTTTTCCCAAACAAGCCATCTTCACTGGAAGGAGCAAAATTATTTTCGGATAGAAGCCCTTACAGACAAGAAAAAGTTTTGCTTGACAAATCCCATCTGGGTTTGTACTTTTTATAAAGTTAATAACTAATCAAAATTTTAAGCTTAATGTATAATAGTTGTTATATACAAAAATTATGAAGAAATTTTTACTAATAGTCATCAGTTTTTTAATAGTATCTCCAATTCTGTTACAGGCTGATTTGCAAAACAAAAAGCCGATAGACAGCTGGATTGGAAATGACAAATTTGCACATCTGACAACCTCTACCTTTCTTTACTGCTGGCAGTATGAAATATTAAATAAACCATTCCAGGTAGATCATAACGATGCTAAAGTATGGGCGTTAAATCTTAGTTTACTATGGGGCGTTGGAAAGGAATTATATGATATGAGCCAGGAAGATAACTTCTTCAGTTACAAGGACCTTATATTTGACGCTCTTGGATGTATAATTGGAATGGTAATCATAAACAATATGTAAAATGGCAATAAAATTCTCATCAAATCAGAATGATTCCACTTCCTCTTTGGGCAGTTACTTGCAGATATCCCGCGAAGCACAAAATTATTCTTTAGAAGATGCTGCCCAGGATACCAAAATAAAAAAAGAGCATCTTCAAGCAATAGAAAGAGATAAGATAATTGACATGGTTGGCGCTTCATACGCCAAGCTTCTTGTTCTAAGTTACGCTAAGTTCTTGAATGTAGATATTCCTAAAGTAACAACACTATTCCAGGAACAATTAGATAAGGTTCGGCAAAAAGAGCGCAAGACGCCTTCGATTAGCCAGCAAGATAAAAGAAAGGTGGAAGGGAAAAAGATCTTAATTTCTAAAAAAGTATTTCAAATCGTGGGCGTAATTATTTTAATTACTGCTATTTTACTGATAAGTCATTATCTATACAGGAAGGGAGTTGTTAGGCGCGGGGATATCTCCTCAGAAGACTCTCTTTCAATAGGTAATGAAACTTATACAAGTTTTAACTATACCGAAGGGCACGATCTGGACAAAGGAGAAAATTTTGCTTATAAACAGGAAAATTTTTTAGTAAGATATATTCTTGAGGAAGAAAGTCCATGGTATGTTGTGCCCAAATATATAAAACATGAACAAATCAAAAGTTTTGACAGAGGCACAGCAAAAGAAGGTTAGGGATTTTTTATATTACGTACAAAAACCAGGTAGGTATTCAAACAATGAGCTAAATGTTATCCCCCCAAAAAATAAGAACACAGAGGTACATTTTGCTCTGGCATTTCCAGACCTTTATGAAGTTGGGATGTCCCACCTGGGGCTAAAAATTCTCTACACAATTCTTAACCGAAGAGATGATTGCGTGGCAGATCGGGTTTACGCGCCAGCCCGCGACTTCTCATTAAAGCTACAAAATCATAACATACCTCTTTTCTCAGTAGGACACAAAATCCCTCTTAATAAATTCGATCTCATAGGCTTTACTCTGCAATATGAACTCTCATATACAAATATTCTCAT
The DNA here is from genome assembly GCA_049975325.1 of Cloacimonadia bacterium. Classification (GTDB taxonomy): domain Bacteria; phylum Cloacimonadota; class Cloacimonadia; order JGIOTU-2; family JBNGDW01; genus JBNGDW01. Next base: position 8,279 of record JBNGDW010000033.1, read on the forward strand.
GATGCTTGAATTGGGTCAGATTCCCATTTTTTCTGAAGAAAGAGATGAAAATGAACCATTGATAATTGCAGGTGGACCAGGTGCATATAATCCCGAGCCTCTTGCCCCCTTTATAGATGCTTTTGTAATAGGAGATGGAGAAGATATTGTCGGAGAAATAGTAGAGCTTATCAGTAAAAGTGATGGTTTATCAAAAGAGGAAAAACTTCTACATTTAGCAGAGTTACCCGGGATATATGTGCCTCAATTTTACTCTCAGAAAAACGACGAAAATGGTGTGTATATTGTACCGCAAGTTGAGAATGTGCCAGCCAGAATCAAAAGGAATGTATTTACAGATTTTGATAATCTTGAGAAGATTCATTCTCCACATCTCGTTCCTTTGATAGATATAGTCCATAATCGTCCTTCAATTGAGATTATGCGAGGATGCAGCCGCGGATGCAGATTCTGTCAAGCAGGCATAATATATCGTCCAGTACGGGAGCGAGATCCTATTCTGGTGCAAAACTTACTCAGAAAAGAGATAGAGTGCAGCGGCTGGGGTGAAATATCACTCACTTCACTATCAACATCAGATTATTCCGCAATTGAGCAGGTTATCCAGAATGTAACCAAAGATATTTCACATTCCTGCACATCTATTTCACTCCCTTCTCTCCGTGTGGATGCCTTTGACAAAAGCCTTTTTCAGAAAATACTGCATCTTGCTGGTAATAGCCTCACCTTTGCCCCAGAAGCAGGAAGCCAAAGACTACGCGATATAATCAACAAACAACTCCCGGAAGAGAATATCCTCTCTCTTGCCGCATCTGCTCAATTCCTGGGATTAAAGGCTATAAAGTTATATTTTATGGTTGGATTACCCGCTGAAAAAAATGAGGATATCGAGGCTATTATTGAACTGATTGAAAAAATAAGAAAGCATACAAATTATCGATTGAGAATAAATATAAGTATCGCATCTTTTGTGCCAAAACCATGCACTCCCTTTCAATGGACTGCTCAAGCCCCCAGGCAAGAATTGCTCAGAAAAATCCTGCAGATCAAGCAGCATTTTAAGAAAACGAAAAGCGTAACCATTCATTACCATGCAATTGAGCATTCAATCTTAGAAGCCGTTATCTCAAGAGGAGATAGACGAATAGCAAAGCTTATATATGGTGCCTATCGTAATGGGGCAATCTTTGACGGCTGGCGGGAAAACTTTGACTATTCTTTGTGGGAGAAAGCAGCTGAAGCCAATCAGATTAATTTTCATGAATATACCGAAGCAAGAAGTTTAGAAAGCAGGCTCTGCTGGGACCATATTGATTGTGGAGTGAATAAAGAATTCCTCAGAGAAGAATTCCTTAAGGCAACAACTGGTAAGATTACACCTGACTGTAGAGAGAGTTTATGTACAAACTGTGGGGCTTGCACCAGTGTGTCACCAAAATATGTGGAAAAAAAGCAAGCAACAAGTAAAAAGGCAACTTTTAAGCATGCTCCAGACATTCAGCAGGCTGATGAACTAATTTTTAAATTTAGAGTGTTCTACCAAAAAAGGGCAGAAATGCGATTCTTCTCTCACAGAGACCTTCTTAATCTTATCTATAAGATTGCCCGAAGAGGCAATTTGCCTTTTTACTTCACTAAGGGATTCTCTCCCCACCCGAAGATCTCATTAGGCCCTCCCCTACCGCTTGGTTTAATTGGAGAAAATGAATTTTTTGATATAAATCTATTATGCGGTCTGCCCAAAACATATATCTTAAAGTCCCTGAACTCAGGTTCATTACCAAAAGGCTTTGTTCTCAAAAAAGTTGAGCCGATTGACTCAAATAAAGATAAAATAGCTTTATACCAATATGAACTTATACGGCTAAAAAGCAGAATTCCTTTTAATTGGAGCCCGGGCATCAAAAGATTTTACCGAAGTTCCGACTTTCTTATAGAGAAAAAGAACAAAAAAATCGATCTAAAAGAAGTAATAAAATCAATTGCCTATAATAAAGATGAACTGCTTTTATCCAAAGAAATATCTAAAGCGAATATTTTTGATATTCTGAAGCACCTCTTTCAATTTCCGATGGATAAGATACATACTCTGGAAATCGCAAGAGAAAATATCTGCAAAACACCTATGGTAGCAATACACAGTCTCCTTAACAAATAAGGATGTGAGACACAATATGAATTAAGCAAAAATTTTCAGAAAGGATAACGCAATGAAAAGAGAATTAGTGATAAACACAGGACCTATTGAGAATAGACTTGCATTACTTGAAGATAACAAGTTAGTGGAACTTTTTATTCATAATGTTCACAGAAAGGAAGTGATTGGTAACATTTATAAAGGGGTTGTAAAGGATAATGTGCCTGGGATGGGTGCCGCATTTATTGATATTGGTCTGGAGCGGACAGCCCTGCTTCACTTCAGAGATGCAGTACCTGATTTTATGGATAGAGAAGAATTGGAAGATGAAAAATTCTTAAAAGAGGTTTCTAACAATGTTTATAAAATGGGAGAACTTTTAAAATCAGGTCAAGAAGTGATGGTGCAGGTAGAAAAAGAGCCATTGGGCAAAAAAGGTGCAAGACTAACAGGTGAAATCTCTCTTCCTGGAAGGTACATAGTGTATGCTCCAAACAAAAACTATATAGCAATCTCTCGCAAAATCACATCGCCCAAAGAAAAACGCCGTCTTAAAAAGATAATCGAAAAAATTAGAGAGGAAAATGCTGGAATCATAGTCCGAACAAATGCCGAAGGTAAAGGAGAAGAAGAATTGCAAAGAGAGTATGAAGAACTAAAAAAAAGCTGGGAGGATACACAGAAAAAATTTCAAGAATACCCAACTCCTTGTTGCATCTATGATGAGAATGATCTTATTACAATAATTGTAAGGGAAATTGTAGACAAGAATATCGATCGTATCATCATAGATTCAAAACCTATCATGAACCAATTGAAAGAGCGGTTAAAGGGAATAGCACCTGAATTCATAGAAAAGATCAAACTGTATGCAGAAGAAGCCCCTATTTTTGATGCTTTTGGTATCGAACATGAGATAGCCAAAACTTTTTATAGTCGGATATATCTTGAAAGCGGTGGATTTATAGTCATTCAACAAACAGAAGCATTGGTCTCCATCGATGTAAATTCAGGACGCTTTGTAGAGACTAAGAATCTAGAAAGCACCGTAACTATTACCAATATTGATGCGGCAAAGGAAATAGCGAGACAAATCCGCCTTCAGGACATAAGTGGTATGATTCTGATTGACTTCATTTATATGCAGGAAAGTGCAAACAAGAAAAAAGTTATAAATACATTTCGCAATGAGATGGCTAAAGATAGCTCTTTGCACAAAATCTTTGATACAGGTCCTCTTAATTTAGTGGAAATGACCAGAAAACGAGCCAGAGGAAGCTTCCTTACAACATTCTACGAAACATGTCCTGCCTGCAAAGGATGCGGCAGAGTCCCTGCTCGAAGTACTGCAATAAATGCAATTGCAAGATGGCTCCAACGAGCAGGCATTTATCACCCTGAGGATGAATTGGAAATCCATTTGAACAGATGGGTCTATAACTATCTCGTTTCTAATAAAATCACTTTTGAAGATAAGTACCCATTTTCATGGAAGTTCGTCATCGACAATGATCTTGCGTTCCAGAATTTTAAAGTAATTTCTGCCCACTCTCAAAAAGATATTACTGATATGTATAAATAGGCAACAGAACAGAGTAAGGAGTAAGGAGTATTAGGCAAGATTTAGTAAAGCGGGGAGCAGGGGAGAAGAACGGAGGACGGGAAACAGAGAAAACGGAGGACGAAAGACGGAGAAAAGATGAGACGGGGAGACTGGGAGAAAGGGTGAAATGGAGAAAAGGAGAACGGAGAACCGTATGTGCAATCTTGCAATTTTTCAATCTTTACAAATCTTTATGAATCTTTTCCCCTTTCATTTTCTTGTTCTTTTTGCTTGCCCTGTGAAATTCCGCTTGGCGAGGATATTTCACCAGGGTGTGCTTTGTGTTAAGTGTAAATCCTATCCCCTAACTGGCGAACTAACCAGTTCACCAAAAACTTGACAGCCAGAAATTCACCGCTAAATTTTACTGTAAAGCGGAGAGGAGTTATAAATGTACGCTATTATAGATTTTCAAGGTCGTCAGTTCAAAGTGCAAAAAGATAATGTGATAAAAGTTCCATATCTTAAAGGAAAAAAAGCAGGAGAAGAGTTAGAAATAAATAAGGTGCTTCTGATTGGCGGAGAATCAGCCACTCAAATTGGAATGCCTACGCAAAAGGATGCGAAAGTATTAGCAGAAGTTGTAGACCATGGTAGAGATAAAAAGATTATCGTGTTCAAAAAGAAACGCAGAAAAGGCTACAGAAAAAAACTCGGTCATAAACAGCCTTTTACAAAGATAAAAATAAAAGATATCGTAACCAAAAATGTGTAATGTAAGAATATTACCTGATATTTCCCCAATAGGATGGCAGGTAGTTAAAAAATTTCAGACGAGGAATGAATTATGGCACATAAAAAAGGTGTAGGAAGTACACAATACGGTCGCGACAGTAATCCAAAGTATTTGGGTGTAAAAAAATTTGCTGGCGAATCTGTAAAGGCTGGAAATATAATTATCCGTCAGCGTGGAACCAAGATACATCCTGGGAAAAATGTCGGTATAGGCAAGGATTATACAATATACTCATTGATTGATGGCTTCGTAAAGTTT
>JBNGDW010000033.1:13022-16173 GCA_049975325.1 Cloacimonadia bacterium
CATCAGAGGTATGACCAAGCCAGCCAAGAAACGCCAGGTAAGTGTTTATCCAGAGCTTAATTAATTTATCTACACAGACAATAACTGAAAAATGAATATAAAGGCAGTCTGATTGTAGTAACTGCCTTTGTTTCTCTTACATGATATGAAAGAGTGTAATCAATATGGCTTTCGTACATTTGCACAACCACACCCAGTATAGTCTTCTTGATGGTGCCGCTCGTATAAAAGATTTGATTCATCTCGCATCTGAGTATGAGATGCCAGCTGTTGCTATAACCGATCATGGCAATATGTATGGAGTACTTGACTTCTATGAAGAAGCCAAAAAGGCTGGCATAAAACCGATTATTGGAATGGAAACCTACATAATCAACGGGAGTATCCATTCAGAGCGTGATAAAAAGAAACAGCGCTATCATCTCACTCTTCTTGTTAAAGACCTCAATGGCTATCACAATTTGATAAAACTTTCTACAATTGCTTTCCTTGAGGGACATTACTATAAGCCCCGTCTTGATAAAAAATTACTCAAAAAATATGCAAATGGACTGATTGCACTGAGCGGATGCATACAGGGTGAGATTTCTCAACTTATCCTTTCAAATAAGTACGAAAAGGCAAAAAAAGCAGTCCAGACCTATAAAGAAATTTTGGGTAAAGATAATTTTTACCTTGAGATAATGAGGCTGGGCCTTCAGGAGGAAAAAAAGGTAACCAACGGACTTATAAGACTTTCTCAAGAAACAGATACGCCCTTAGTATGTACAAATGATGTCCATTATCTAAATAAGGATGATTCAGAAGCACATGATGTGCTGCTGTGCATTCAAACAGGAAAACTACTTAGTGACGACTCCAGAATGAAATTCAATACTGACCAGATTTATTTTAAGTCTGACAAGGAAATGGAGAAACTGTTTCACGATATTCCAGAGGCTGTAGAAAACACTGTACGCATCGCGGAGCAATGTAATCTTGAGATAAAATCAGACAAATTTCTTCTCCCAAAGGTAGAGATTCCCCCTCAATATTCAGATATGGACGAGTATTTGCGGGATATCGTCCTACACGCCATTGATAAGAAATACTCTCTCCCGCCAGTTGGCGGGCGAGAAAAGATTATGGAGCGCGTAGACTATGAACTTAAGGCTATTAAAGATACTGGATTTGCAGGATATTTTTTGGTAACGCGCGATATTGTAGCTTCTGCAAGGAAAATGGGAGTGCTAGTAGGACCTGGTCGTGGCTCTGCAGCAGGCAGTATAATCGCATATCTTACTGATATTACCAAGATAGACCCACTTAAATATGACCTCATTTTCGAACGATTCCTGAATCCAGAACGCATTAGCATGCCAGATATAGATATTGATTTCTCGGCTGCTGGTAGAGGGAAAGTCATCGCTTATATTGTGGAAAAATATGGACGAGAAAATGTTAGTCAGATCATCACCTTTGGAACCCTTGGCGCAAAAATGGTTGTAAGAGATGTCGGACGCGTAATGGGACTTCCACAGAATGAGATAGACCAAATAGCAAAAATGATACCAGCAAGGCCAGGAATCACTTTGGCAGTGGCAATTAAGACAAATCCAGAATTATATGAACTTACTAAAAGCAAGGAAGAATATACAAAATTGCTGAAATATGCCCTTGCCCTGGAAGGATTACTTAGACACTCGGGTGTCCATGCCGCCGGGTTAGTCATTGCCCCTGACAATCTGATTAATTATGTCCCACTTGCCAGAAGCGTAAAAGAAGACTGTGTGGTTACACAATATGAAGGCACTTGGCTAGAGAAATTAAAACTACTCAAACTCGATTGTCTGGGATTGAAAAACCTTACCATAATTGAAAAAACTCTTGAGCTGATAAAACAAAATTACAATAAGGAAATCGATATAGACTCAATTGATCTTAATGATATCAATACATACGAGCTTCTATGTAAAGGAGACACTGACGGTGTATTTCAGTTCGAAAGCCCTGGCATGCGAAATGTAATTATGCAAATAAAACCTAATTGCATAGACGATCTGGCAGTTTGTACAGCACTCTACAGACCGGGACCGCTCGATAGTGGTATGCACCAAGTTTACATCCGAAGAAAAAATAATGAAGAACAGGTCACCTATCTACATCCTCTTCTGGAAGAGATCCTCCGCCCAACCTACGGCGTTATCATATATCAGGAACAAGTTATGCAAATAGCAAATCGGCTTGCTGGATTCTCATTGAGTGAGGCTGATATCCTCCGAAAGGCTATGGGTAAAAAACAGAAGCGAGTAATGAATACTATGAAACCCAAATTCATCGAAGGGGCTGTCAAAAAAGGCGTTGAAAGGAAAACCGCTGAGGAAATCTTTGCTTTAATCGAAAAATTTGGCCATTATGGGTTTAACAAATCCCATAGCGTGGCTTATAGCATCATCTCATATCAAACAGCCTATCTTAAAGCAAATTTCCCAGCCGAATTTATGGCTGCGTTGATGAGTGTGGAAGAAGATAACGAAAAAATAGCCAGATTTATAGAAGACTGCCAGAATATAGGGATTCAGGTAATCCCTCCAGATGTTAATAAGAGTGAATACGATTTTTCTGTCCAAAATGGGAAGATTGCCTTTGGATTGAAAGCAATAAAAAATGTGGGACAAAACGCAGCTACTGCCGTTGTAAAGGCTCGTAACAAGTATGGAGCATTTCACAATATATATGAGTTTGCCGAGAAAGTGGACCTTTCGCATATCAACAAGTCAGCCGTAGAAAGCCTGATAGCTGCAGGAGCAATGGATAGCCTGGAAGGAAATAGAGCCCAAAAGTATGCTATCATAGAATCAGCCTTGAAATACGGATTACAAAAAAATAGTGAACGTGCAAAAGGACAATCCTCTCTCTTTGAAGATTTCACTGCCTTGCCACAAAACTCATTTCCGGCTATGCCAGACCTCAAAGATTGGGATTTGAGCTATAAACTCCAGAAAGAAAAAGAACTTCTCGGAATATATACCTCTGGTAATCCTCTTATGCCTTATAAAACGGAGATAGACTTTATAAAAAATTTTAGCAGTAGCGATTATAGGCTGTATTGCTCCGGTCCGCCAGCTGGCGGAAAAGTATCAATACCAGAAACAATTAGAATGTTTGGCAT